>JAWOGL010000155.1:0-3328 GCA_046496945.1 Desulfonatronovibrio sp. | reverse complement strand
TGCAGGCCCTCCCCGAGCGTGACGTCGTAGCGGACCTCGGCGAGCGCGCCCGGGTGAAACGCTTACGTATCATAAATACGCTGCGATCTTGAACTTTTTTTGTTCCTTGCACTTGGAATTTTTGAACAGCCAGTTGAATAAGGATTTTTTCAACACGTTGTTAAAAGGATAGAAATCAAGGAGAATATATTATGGCCAGAGTAATAATCATAGAAGATTCAGTTTTTCAGAGAACCATAATTAAAAGGATTGTCCTGGAGGCCGGACACGAGGTCCTTGAGGCTGAATCAGGTAAGGAAGGGCTTAGAAAGATCGAAGATTACCAGCCTGATTTGATTTTTCTGGATCTGCTGATGCCGGATATTGATGGTTTTCAGGTGCTTAAAGTTCTGAAAAGCAAGCATAACAAAACTCCTGTAGTGGTGATAACCGCGGATGTACAGGAAACCACCAGACAGCAATGCATGGAAGACGGAGCAAGGGTGCTTGTCAACAAACCGGTTGATGATCTGAAATTATCCGGCATAATTAATAACATACTAGGTTCGTAGGGAAGGTTGAAAAATGTTTATCAGCGATGCGCACAGAGATGTTTTGGCTGAAGTGGTTAATATTGGAGTCGGCCAGGCTGCCGGTTCTTTGAACAGCATTCTGGATACCCATGTTGATCTGAGTGTGCCTGATTTAAAAATTCTGGAGAAAGGCCAGCTTAGTGAAGAACTGAATATTCTGGGAGGCCGCAGTGTGGCCAGTGTGGTTCTAAGGTTTGAAGGTACTGTTCCGGGGCAGGCCGCACTTATTTTTCCTCCGGAAAGCGCTGTAAACCTGGTTAACCTTCTGATGTCCCAGGAGAGCATGGCTGATTATATGGACCTTGATGCCATGCGAAGAGAAGCCCTGACTGAAATAGGAAATATTGTGCTCAATGCTGTAATGGGGCATTTTGCCAATTTTCTGAGACTCAATCTTGATTATTCCATTCCCGATTTCATGATGAAGTCGGATATTAATAGCATTTTTCATCTGGATAAGACAGATGAGGAATTTGTCATTATTCTTGCAAAAACTCATTTTGTTATGTCTGAGCATTCTATTGGCGGAGATATTCTGCTTTTTTTTGGTATAGACTCCTTAAAAAGTCTGATTCAGGTTGTTGAAGCAGTAATCAACGGTGAAACATGAACCGGGGGAAACAGAGCAATTTTATGACTCTTATTAACAGCAGTAAAAAATTCTGGATCTTGAACCGGCTTCCCCTGGGGATATTTATTCTGGACAGCAAATACCGCATTATCTTCTGGAATAAGATCATGCGCGAGTGGACCTGGTTTGAAGAAAAAACAATGCTGGGAAAAAACTTTCTGGACATTTTTCCTGAGGCCAACAAGCCAAAATTTAAAAAAAGGATTGATCCAGTTTTTGAAGGAGGTCCTCCGGCCATTTTTTCTTCGCATCTGCATGGTTATTTTATCCATCTCAAGACGGCCGCTGGTAAACTTAGACTGCAGAATACAACAGTTGCCGGTTTTTATGACGAAGAAAGTTCGTGCTGTCATGCCCTGATTACTCTTCAGGATGTTACAGAACTTAATGCCAGGATACTGGAAATCAGGGATGTCCGGGATCAGGTGGTTGATGAGCTCAGAAAAAGAAGAGAAATTGAGGAGAGGCTCAGAAAAGAAAAAAAATTCATTTCTCTTCTTCTGGATACTGTCAGGGTTCTTATTATTCTCCTGGACAGGGAGGGCACTGTAATACTTTTCAACCGGGCCTGCGAGGAGCTTACCGGGTATGATTCGGGGGAAGTTGAGAATATCAAAAACGTAAGGTTTCTGCTGGATCCGGAAGAGGCGGAAGCAATAAACAGTTTTTTTGAAAATAATTTAGAGGTTATACCGGACGAATACGAAAACTACTGGCTGACCAGAGACGGGGAAAGACGTCTTATTTCCTGGTCCAATTCCATTGTATATGATGAGAATGGTAATCCTGAATACGTCCTGGGCACTGGAATCGACATTACTCAAGAGCGGCAGATGCAGGATAAGATCAGGCATATGGCCATGCATGACGCCTTGACCGGTCTGGCCAGCAGAAACATGCTCCAGGAGAATATGGCCAAAGATATTGCCAGGGCGCAGCGTCAGGGATTTAGAATAGCGGTTCTCTTTCTTGATCTGGACGGATTCAAGGATATTAATGATAATTATGGACACAGTGCAGGAGACAGTATTCTGAAAGAAGTGGGACAGAGACTTATACGTGTGTTCAGGGCTTCAGATACAGTGGCCCGGTTTGGTGGGGATGAGTTTGTTGTTGTACTGCCCGAGGTCCATGATTACCAGGACATTATCAAGGTCTGCGACAAGATATCCGCAGAGCTTTCATCCCCCTATCAGATAGGCAGGGAGCAATGCAGGCTGGGGGTGAGTATCGGTATAAGCATGTACCCGGATGACGGTAGTGATCCAGAGAAAATTATCGGGCAGGCTGACAAAGCCATGTATCAGGCAAAAAGCACGGGAAGGGGAAAATACTGTTTTTACGGGACGGATGATAACCAATGCGGCTGATACTGCAAAGAGTTAAATGGGCCAGAGTTGTGACCCGGGACCAGGTGGCAGGCGAGATTGAACAGGGCCTCATGGTTCTGGCCGGTTTTTCCGGTACAGATGCCAGGCTTGCCGGCAGCAGGATCTGGAAGGTTATGCAGGATAAGCTTGTGGGTTTGAGAATTTTTGCGGACAGCCAGGGCAAGTTTAACCTGAGTGTTAAAGATGTCCAGGGTAAAATTCTGCTGGTGCCTCAATTCACTCTTTACGCGGACTGCCGCAAAGGACGGCGACCCGGATTTTCAGGTTCAGCGCCTTATGAGCAGGCCAGGGTCCTGTTTGACAGATTCGCCGGAGAATTAAAAGAAATGTGGCCGGGAGTGGAAACAGGCGTGTTCGGGGCGGAAATGCAGGTGGAGCTGAATAACTTTGGACCTGTGACCATTATTCTGGACAGTGACGATTTTCAGTAAAGCTGATGAGTATCAAATCCTATAAAGCCAGCCCCATTTATCAGGACAGCAGTCCTGTTGATTTTGAGCTGTTTCCGGGTGAGCGCGCTTTCAGATTGCTGGGCCGGTTCAGGGATAAGTTTTTTCAGAGTGTCAAAACAACCCTTAAACAGAATCCGGACTGCCTGCCCGTCCTGGTGGGCAGCGGAACCAGAGAATATCTTGAACTTGTCCTGGATACTTATCCCGGCCCGCTGGCCATTGTGGACAAGGAGGAAGAGCTTGTCCAGGCAGCAGGAATAAGGGATATTCTTGACCTGCATG
>JAWOGL010000027.1:0-12163 GCA_046496945.1 Desulfonatronovibrio sp. | reverse complement strand
ATCTCAGGGCCCTGGTACTTCCCGTTGAAGAAGGCCTGGGATTTTAAGTCTTTGCCAGTGCCGTTATGCTTATTGTGGAAGAAGAAGCTGGACGCGGTCTGGTTTCCCTGTTTGGCTGGAACAGGAAAACCTGCCGGGAAAGGACTTTTTCAACAGACTGATAAAGGTTCATGAGCAGTAAATCCGCACTCAAGGGTGAGGAATCATAGATTTTGAACCCGGCTGTCAGGTGAGCAGCAGGACAATAACCAGGCCCCAGATGGTCAGCAGGGTGTTGCTGACGGCGTAGGGAACGGTATAGCCCAGCATGGGAACGTCACTCTTGGCCGCTTCCGCCACCATACCTGCGGAAGCAGTGCTGGTGCGTGATCCTCCGCAGCAGCCCAGGTTGATGGCCGGATCCAGCTTAAAGATATATTTGCCGATATACGGGGCCAGGAGCATGGGTACGCTGGTGGCAAAAAGACCCCACAGGAAAATTTCCACACCCAGTTCCTGCAGTCCGGCTATAAATGTGGGTCCTGCAGTGATGCCCACCACGGCAATAAATGTATTCAGCCCTACAGAGTTCATAAACCACAGGGTTGAACTGGGTACGCTGCCCAGCATGGGAATGAAGCTGCGCAGCCAGCCGCAGATAATGCCCGCAATGAGCGCTCCGCCGGATGTGGATAATGTTATGGGGATCCCGGCCACCGGAAGGGCCAGAGCGCCGATGATTCCGCCCAGAACGATGCCCGCGCCCACAAAAGTCATGTCTGTACTGCTTACGGGACGGTCTGCATAGCCTAGTTCGTTAATCAGGGCTTCCACATGCTTCATGCTGCCGTTGACACTGATTATATCGCCTCGGTGGATTACGGTCTGTGCCTTGAGCGGGATATTCACCCCCATTGAGCCCCGCCGCAGGCGGGTAATGTATACTCCGCGGGCCAGAGGCTTTTGGGAAAGTTCCATGATGGTTTTACTGTCCGCCTTTTTGCTGGTTATGTAAACATCCATGGATTCCATGGGTATATTTAAAAGGCCATGGTCTGCAACTTCCCGGGCTTTAGTGGAAATCTCGGTCAAGGCTTCATGGCTTCCGGATATGGCCACTACATCACCTGCTTTGAGAACTGTCTGATCATCAAAATCTATTATCTCTTTGTTGCGGCGCAAACCTTCCACAAACATTCGGTCCGGGGCCATTTTTTCAGCCTGGGCTACGGTCTTGCCTGCCACTTTGTCTTCGGCCTTCAGTCGATAGGCCCTCATGCCGTAGTTAAACCAGGCAGTATGTATCCCGGCATCAGGTTCGCCTGCAGACATTTCCTTTTCGTATCTTTTGCATTCCGCCGCCAGATCAATGCCCAGCATTTTTGGCCCCAGAAAAGCCAGTATCCACCCGGTGCCCAGAGTGCCGAACAAATAGGTGATGGCGTAAGCCACCGGAATCTTGTCTAATTCTGCCTGATCAGTGGCCGCGGGAATATCCAGCTGATTAATGGCGTCTGTGGCCAGGCCGATTGACGCGGAAATAGTCTGGCTTCCGGACAGAAGACCGGCGGCCACTCCCGGACCATATCCGGCGATAATGGAGGCAATATAAACGCTCAGCAGACAGAGCAGGCAGATGACAGCGGCGAACAGGGCCTGGGGAAGCCCGTCCCTGGCAATGCCCCGCACAAATTGCGGTCCTACACCGAAGCCTACCGCAAATAGAAACATGATAAAAAAGACAGATTTAACCTGACTGGATATTTCAATACCGATCTGACCCACCAGGACACCCACCAGGAGGGTGCCCGTAACAGTTCCCAGGCTGAAGCCGCCCAGTTTTTTGGAGCCGACCCAAAAACCCAGGGCCAGGACCAGAAAAATAGACAGTTCCGGATGAGTGCGCAGAACATTTGCAAACCAGTGTAAGATTTCCATGCTCGGTCTCCTGTCAACAGATTCTTAAATCAGCATTTGCTGGGACTTGACTTGTGATGATGATGCAGTTCCGGCGGGGTGGCATTTCCCCCGTGTTTTTCCAGCCACTTGCAGGCCTTGATAATATCCCGGGCCAGGATATTGGTGGTGTTGTGATTCAGATGCGGCCTGACCACAATGCGCAGGCTGTTAACTGATTCTGCCTTGGGGGGCATGGAATAGGCCGACAGTACCCAGCCGCGCTCCCTGACCTTGGCAGAGATATCGAATTCATTAAAGTTTCTTTCTCCTTTAAGAGTAAGGGCTACCACGGGTATGCGCTGGGTTTTGTTCATGATTTCAAAGTATCCGCTGTCCACCAGCTGATCGCGCAGATATTCGGCATTGTCCACGGTATGGCGCATCATTTTTTCATAGCCTGAAAAGCCAAGACGCAAAAACATGTAGTATTGATAAGCTATCTGAAAGGCGTTTCTGCTGAAGTTAAGGGTAGCCGTGGGCATTTCCCCTCCCAGATAATTTACATAAAAGATCAGGTCTTTATTAAATATTGTATCATCCCGGAAGATTACCCACCCCAGGCCCGGCGGGACCATGCCGAATTTGTGTCCGGAGGCATTTATGGATTTAACCCGGGGCAACCGGAAATCCCATTCATAATCGCGGTATAGAAAAGGATTGACAAAGGCACCGGAAGCTCCGTCAATATGCATGGGTATGCTGTGTCCGGTTCGCTGCTCATAGTTGTCCAGCCACTCATGAATAGCCTCGAAGTCGTCATCCTCACCGGTAAAGGTCTGTCCGGCGATGGCCACCACTGCTATAGTGTTTTCATCTACATAATCTTCCAGTTCCTCTGCTGTCAGGCGATAGTCACCAACTTTCAAGGGTACAATGCGTGGTTCTACATCAAAGTAACGCATGAATTTTTTCCAGACTATCTGCACGTTGCCACCGGTTACCAGGTTGGGGCGGGTGCCGTCCAGTCCAGCCTTTTCCCGGTCCTGTCTCCAGTTCCATTTATGGGCCAGTCCGGCCAGCATGCAGGCCTCGGAAGATCCAACGGTGGCGGTTCCGTAGGGAGTAACTCCCCTGGGACCGTTCCACAGCTGATGAAGCCAGCGAACCATGCGTTGTTCCATGGCAAAGACCTGAGGATACATATCATGGTCAATGTAATTTTTTAGAAAATTGCGGGATACTACTTCCATGGCTTCGGGCTCAGACATGGTTGTTACAAAGGATGACAGGTTCATAACCGGCTGTGCATCGGTCCAGGCTTCGGAATCGACCATGGACCGGGCAGCCCGGGGGGCGATTCCATGCTCGGGAAAATGGTCTTCAGGGATTTCGTGGTTGAACTGATCATAGGGAGTTTCAACGCCGTGCTTAGGTTTCATAAGTGGTCTCCTTGATTGTTCTAGTTTTAACCGGCTGTTATAAGATCTCCCAATTGGCTTTGTCGCTGCAAAAAGTTCAAACTGTTACGCATTTTAAATCCGCATCAGTGAAACAGGGGAAGGTTTCACGGCGTAAACTCTGATCTTGAACTTTTTTGTCCCTTGCACTTGGTATTTTTGAACAGTCTGTACCTGATAGGAACTTTTTTCAACTGGCTGCTAAACACGCGGAAAAGTGTTTGCGTGATACCCGTGATTGAATCTAGATGGCCCGGAAACAGGAATTAATCTGGCAGCAGAACTATTTTTGTTCTATCCACTTATCTCTGTATTCCTGCAACAGTTCGCTGATGGCCCGGCCAATCTCTGCGTAATCGGATTTGTTCAGATTGGCCAGGGAGACCCGGACAGACATTTCCGGAGCGTCAAATCCGCCTCCGTCCATTAAAACGACATTTTTTTCCCGGGCCAGCCTCCAGACAAAATCTATGGGTTCGTGTTCCTGTTTGAGCCAGGCGGCAAAGTCTTTACCGTACCTTTCAAGGGCCAGAGTGGGAATGTCAATGGTGGTATAATACTTGGCATAGCAGGGCAGGTCTTCTCCGGGAGTTCCCAGAGACTCGTAAAGGGTCTGATAGCGTTCATGCACAATATCCTGGACTTCCCTGCGATACAGTCGACTCTCCGCGTCCAGCAGTTCCTGCAGTGAAAAAAGCGCCATCATGACCTGCTGAGGGGTGGACAGACCAGCGGTATGATTAAGGGCCACTGCCCGGCTGTCAGCCACCATGCGGTCAATAAGTTTTATGTTGTCCGGATCAGTGGATATGGATTCGTATCTCTGGTGAAGGCCGGCGCGCTTTTCTTCGGGCAGGGCCGCGATCATTTCGTCCATGACATTGTCCCGGTAAAGGCCGACTACTCCCAGTCGCCAGCCGGTTGCTCCAAAGTATTTGGAATACGAATATACCAGGATGGTGTTGCGCGGGGCGATGGCGGCCAGAGATTTGAATCCGTTGACAAAGGTCCCGTAAACATCGTCAGTGAGCAGAATCAGGTCTTTTCTTTCGTCAGCCACCAGGTCTGCCACCGTATTAAGGGATTCATCCGACATGCTTACCGAGGTTGGATTGGAAGGATTGACCAGAAAAAAAGCTTTAACTGACGGATCTTTAAGCTTGGCCAGCTCTTCAGGAGGATACTGCCACTGTTTGTTTTCATCCTGACGCACTTCCACTATGACCAGTTCATAGTCATTAAGTGGGGGGATTTCCAGGTAGGGTGTAAAAATGGGAGTGCCCAGGGCAATTTTATCGCCTGGATTGAGCAGAAAATTTTCCTTTAGGGTATTGAACACATAGGTCATGGCCGCGGTTCCGCCTTCTGTGGCAAAGATATCCATGGTGCCCTGGGGAGGATTGCCGTTGCACATGGTCAGATTAAGATAGGCCCGGATTATTTCCTGTGTGTTGGCAAGCACCCGGTCAGGAACCGGATAATGGTCGCCCAGGATGGCATCGACCATTTCAGAAATAAAAGAGTCTCCGTCAAGCTTCAAGGTGGTGGTGCAGTACTGATAGGAGTTCCAGAGAAATCTGCTTCCGGTGTGCTGGGCATTACGTTCACAGAACCTGTCCAGTCTTTCGCCCATGCCCTGTGCCTTGGGAGCTCCGGCCAGTCCGGACCGGCTCATGACTCTGCGTCCTTCCTCCAGGGCGAAATTGCCCAGAAGGAAATAGGCTTCCCGGGGAATGGTGGCCACCCAATTGGGATTGCCGCGTCCGGCATTGAGCATCATTTTTTCATGATGAGTATCGGTCAGAGAAACCAGCTTGTTTTTGAGCTCAAACGGACTTAACTTTTCGTACTTTTTTTCTTCCTGCCGGTCATTCATAACGACTCCTTAGAGTTGGGATTCCGGAAAAGCCCGGTATGGATGGAGCTGTCGATCACGTATCTCTGGCTCTGCCTTAAAAAAGCTGTAGACTAATTGGTATTCAGATCCATTCTGGCCAGTTTTTCCATGCTTTTAAGAGAAGCAAAAAGGACTTCCAGGTCGCTTTTGGCGGTGTAAAATTTTTCCAGCTCTTCCCCTTTTAAGGTCCTGCCCGGAGGAGTATCCACAGATCGCGGATTTACATGCCCTCCCCGGTGGTGGACCTCATAGTGCAGATGCGGACCCGTGGACAGGCCGGTACTTCCGATATAACCGATGGTTTCTCCCTGCCGGACCCTGGCGCCTTTGCGCATTCCCGAGGCAAAACGACTCATATGAGCGTAAACAGTATGATATTCGTTGGGATGACGAATCCGGATGTAATTGCCGTAATTGCCTTTTCTTCCGGCATATTCAATTATGCCGTCACCTGCTGCCATAATCGGGGTGCCGGTGGGCGCGGCAAAATCCAGGCCCTGGTGCATCCGGCTGTAGCCCAGAATGGGATGGCGGCGTTTTCCGTATCCGGAACTGAGCCTGGCCCCGTCCACCGGAGTAACCATAAGGGTTTTGCGCACAGACTGGCCCTGGGAATTAAAAAAATCAACCTCCCCGTCCGATGTCTCATAACGGTAGATGGGCAAGCTCCTGCCTCTGGTTTTAAGAGTGGCATACAATACTGATCCGCCTCGCACGAACTCGCCGCTCCGGTCAATCTCTTCTTGGAACAGCACTTCCATGTGATCGCCGGGGCGGATATCACGCTGGAAATCAACATCAAAAGAATAGGCCCGGATCATCTGCATCAAAACCTCTATGGGCATGCCAATCTCAACCGCTGCGCTATACAGGCTGGAATCTATTACAGCCTCTCTCCGGACAGGTCTGACAGCCAGATCCAGGATAGTCTCGTCAGCCACGAAACCTTTTTCAGGGCATTTGGATATCTGGACAGAGCGGGTAACGTCCAGTTTGAGGTTCAAGTTCTGGAAAACAGGATCAGAACCCTGGCCTTCCTTGAAAGCCAGGGTTATTTCGTGGCCCTGTCGTATCTTTCTGGGATTGAATACCGGGTGCAAAGCAGTGATGATTTCATGGGCTTCTCTGCTTTGCAGACCCTGGTCAGTAAGGATTTTTATCAGGGTATCGCCTGCGGCAACTGAAATGGTTTTCTTTTTAAGATGTTCAACCGGTTCTTTAGCCTGCTGTTTCAGGGCGTCAGGCGAGGCAGATCCAGGGTCGGTAATGTCCTGAGTATCCAGGTGTGAGTTGACGACGGTGTCGGTATGTTCACTTTCCGGAATGGTTCCCGGGCCGGTTAAGTTTGTTTTGGAAGATACTGCGGAGTCTTGAAGGTTATTCTCAGTTTGCGGGGACTCGGGTGATCTGGAATCAAATCCCATGAGAAAAAAACACAAAAGCATGCTCAGGAAAGCCAGGCTAAAAATCAAAGGTTTTTTGCTGCGTCTTCGCCTGAAATTAATGCGTGAGTTCTGCTGGTAAGACGGGATATAATAATTCATTATAAGACCTCGCAAAAAAAATGATAATGATTAATAATTTCTGATTTTAAAAAGAGCCTTTCTGCCTTATACGACCGCGATTATCAAGGTATTTAAAATGGGGCGAAGTATTTAAAAGGGCACGAATGTATTCTCTTTCCGGGTTAAAAGGCCTGTTAAGAGCCCCGAAAGCCAGGTAAGGACTTTTTCAACAGGCTGATAAACTGCAGCAAAAGAATATGTGCTAAAAATCAACTAGAAAAAATCACTCTTGTCAACTGCTTCTAGCTGTTTTTGTAAGAAAATCAGCCTGGTACGAGCAAGTTAAAATGTTTATTGCGCTTAAGCATTTGATTTGTCTATGTTTATTCCTGAGAGTTTTTTTGCTGAATAAGTATATTTCAGGGCCTTACAAGGTCAAGTTGACTGGAAATTCAATATAAAACATAATTGAGTTCTTTTGATCCGGTATATTTTTACGGTTCAGAGCAAAGCCATAAACATTAATTCAAGGGTCCTGGTCAAGGCCTTTTAAATCATCAGGGAGTTGTAAATTGCATATAGTAACCGGCGGGGCGGGTTTTATCGGCAGCGGGTTTGTCTATCAGCTTAATAAAATGGGTATAAACGATATATTGATTGTGGATAATCTGGGAGCTACTGAAAAATGGAAAAACCTGGTTAATCTGAAATTTTCCGATTACCTGCACAAGGACGACTTTCTTCTCTGCCTGGCCAGAGGTGATTTTTCCGGAGTTGATTCCATTATTCATATGGGGGCCTGTTCATCCACTACTGAACAGGACGCTGACTATCTCATGTCCAACAATCTGCATTATTCCCAGACCCTGGCCCGGTTCTGCATGGAGAATGACGTCCGCTTCATCTATGCCAGCAGCGCGGCCACGTATGGTGACGGCAGTCTGGGTTTTTCCGATGACCATGAAGCCATGGAAGGATTAAAACCATTGAACATGTACGGCTTTTCCAAGCAGCTCTTTGATTTATGGATAAAGAAAAACCAATACTTATCCAGAGCAGTCGGACTTAAGTTTTTTAATGTATTCGGCCCTAATGAATATCACAAAGAAGATATGCAGAGCATGGTCAGAAAGGCTTATTTCCAGATCAGGGAAACAGGCAGAGTCAGGCTGTTTAAGTCCTATCATCCTCAATACGGGCACGGCGAACAGAAAAGGGATTTTGTCTATGTTAAAGATTGCCTGGAGGTCATGGCCTGGCTACTGGAAAGAAGGGACATCAACGGAATCTTTAACCTGGGAGCCGGCAGGGCCAGAACCTGGAATGATCTGGCAAAAGCCGTGTTCCAGGCCATGGATATGCAGCCTGAAATAGAATATATGGAAATGCCTGACGAGCTGAAAGGAAAATATCAGTATTACACCTGCGCCCCCATGGAAAAGCTGGCCGGCGCGGGGTGCCCTGTAAAATTTCATTCCCTGGAAGAAGGAGTCAGCGATTATGTCCGGAATTATCTGGACCGGGAAGATCCGTATTTATAAGGCCCAGTATAAATATATCCCCTGTTTTTTATACATATTCCGGGTCAATGGCGGCCTGTCCGTTATGAAGGATCAGCTTGACGTACTGAATAGTTGTATTGTCAATGGGCACCAGGGGAAATTGTCCCTTGCAGAAGTCGCAGCTTCCCATTGACGGTTCGGCAGGAGCCAGAAGGGGCACATTGCGTCCGCAATGAGGACAGGGATAAAGCATGACCAGTTCCATCCCAATCGGCTTGACCGGGCTGATGAATTTTTTTTCACCCATATAATTATCTCCTTTAAAGAGTGACCCAGCCTGATTTTTCCTGCTAAGTCTTATTGTTTGCTGGTAAAAGGTTGTTGACCGGTTTTTCAGTCCGAGGCGTCTGTCTGGGGTCTGTTTATCTTCGCAGGAATCTTCAGACTTGGACCAGCAGGCTCTGTCCGGTCATTTCAGAAGGTTTTTCCATATCCCATAAATCCAGAATTGTCGGGGCGATGTCCCCAAGAATTCCGTTTTGTTTAAGTCCGGCTTTCCCGGCCGTGTTTATTAAATAAAAAGGAACCGGGTTCAGGCTGTGGGATGTCTTGACCCTGCCGTTTTGGTCGAGCATGTCCTCGGCATTGCCGTGGTCCGCGGTGAGCAGAACAGTGACATTTTTTTTCAGTGCGCTCTCAAGGACACGGCCCACGCATTCATCAACAGCCTGGCAGGCCTCAATGGTTGCCGGGATGCTGCCTGTATGACCGACCATGTCCAGGTTGGCAAAATTGCATATATACAGGTCAAAGCTTTGGGTATTGATTTTTTCCACCAGGGTATCGGTTACCTGATAAACGCTCATTTCCGGCTTGAGATCATAAGTGGCTACTTCCTTTGGAGAAGGGACAAGTATCCTTTCTTCTCCCGGATAGGACTCCTCCGAACCCGCGTTGAAAAAATAGGTTACGTGAGCGTATTTCTCTGTTTCAGCCAGGCGCAGCTGGGTTAGATTGTTCCGGGATATGATCTGTCCCAGGATATTGTCCAGTTTTTCGGGCGGAAACAACACCGGAAGATCAAATTCTTCTTCGTACATGGTCATGGTGGTAATCTGCAGTTTCGGGGTTTTTTGTCTTTCAAATTCTGAGAAATCAGGGTCAGACAGAGCCCTGGTCAGCTGCCTGGCCCGGTCCGCCCGGAAATTGAAAAAGATGACTTTATCTCCATCTTCCAGAGTTGCCACTGGGTGGCTGTCTGAATCTACCAGAACATGAGGCTTAATAAATTCATCTGTTTCCCCATGGTCGTAACTTTTTCTGATCAACTCTACAGGAACACCGGCTTTGATCCCGTGACCCATAGTCAAAGCGTCATAAGCCTGCCTGGTCCGCTCCCACCTTTTATCCCGGTCCATGGCGTAATATCTGCCGGCAACCGTTGCAATCCGGCCTGTACCGGTCTGTTTGAGATGCTCTTGAAGTTCGGCTGTAAAATCTGCTCCGCTGGTGGGGGAAGTGTCCCTTCCATCCAGAAAGCAGTGTATAAACAGTTCCTTAACTTTTTTTTCAGCGGCAAGGTCAACCAGGCTGTGCAGGTGTTTCTGCAGGCTGTGCACTCCTCCGTCTGAAACCAGCCCCATGAGATGAAGTCTTCCGCTCTCCCTGGTCTGGCGAAAGACGCGGTTCAGCTCCTGGTTGCGGGAGAAGTCGCTATTTTCTATGGCCCGGTTGATGCGCATTATATCCTGGTACACGACGCGCCCGGCTCCGATGTTCATGTGGCCGACTTCAGAGTTGCCCATCTGCTTTTCGGGCAGCCCCACACTCGGGCCAAAGCATTTAAGGCTGGCTTGGGGATATTTGTCAGCGATCATGTCCAGATTGGGCGTCCGGGCCAGGCTGATGGCATTTTCCGGTCCTTTTGGGGCAAGTCCAAAACCGTCAAGAATAAGCAGCAGAACAGGTTTTTTTGGTGAATCAGGCATGGCTGTCTCCGTGTGGCTGAAAGCCCGGGTCTATGATTTTGCCCTTGGCCCAGAATCCCTCCAGATTATAAAACTGACGTGTTTCCCGGACAAAGATGTGGACAATCACGTCATTAAAGTCAATGAGGATCCAGTCTCCTTCCTGGTAGCCCTCCATACCCAGGTATTCAATGTTGTTTTCCTTGACCTGCTTAAGAAGATTGTCGGCCAGAGATCTGCAATGGCGTTTGCCCTGGGCCGATGCCAGGACAATGCCTTCAAAGGCGCTGGAATAAGAGCTTACATCCAGGGCCAGCACGTCAGAAGCTTTTTTGTCGTGAAGGACTCCGGCCAGAAAAACAAGCTTGTCCTGTGGAGTGTCATAGGTCATTTGGTTTCCCTTGTTATGATCATCTGTAGTTTGAAAAATTATGTAGTCAAAAATATCCGGTGCAGGCAGTATCTGCCCGGAATGCTGTCTTAAAAATTAAATATCCCCTGCAAAATTATCCATAAGAAGAGTCATAAGTACTGCCTGAGAAATATTCAAGTTTGAGGTTATATAAGTACAGACTCAGGCGCAGACAGGATTTTGCGGGCCAGGCCGCAGTCTCTGCTTATCTGGGTTTTCAGTTCCTCAATGCCGGAAAATTTAATTTCAGAACGCAGACGCTGAACAAAATGGACTTTTACGGGCTGTTCGTAAATGTCCTGGCAAAAGTCAAAGATATGGACCTCGACCGATAGATACTTATTGCCGAATGTAGGATTGTATCCGATATTGGCTACTGCAGAGCGGATCCGGCCTTTAATTTCAATCCACACCGCATATACTCCTGTTCTGGGAAAAAGTTCGTCCTTGAGCAGGATGTTGGCGGTGGGAAAACCCAGCTGAGCCCCGCCTCTCTGGCGGCCCGTGATTACCTTTCCTTCCACCCGGTAAAACCGGCCCAGAAGTGGACGCGCCTCCCATACTCTTCCGTCCTCCACCATATCCCTGATTCTGGTAGAGCTGACAATAGCCCCGTCAACCATTACCGGCGGGACCTGGTCCACTGAGAATCCGTATTTATGCCCGAGTTTCTGCAGAAGGGAGAAGTTGCCCTGCCGTGCTTTGCCAAAAGAATAGTCGTATCCAATAATGAGTTCTTTGAGCTTAAGTTTTGATACCAGATATTCATACACAAACTCTTCAGGCTCCAGGGCTGCCATCTGCCTGGTAAAAGGCAGGCAGAGGGTGTAGTCCATGCCCAGGGAGTCAATGAGTTCAAGCTTTTGAGCAGTCAGAGTTATAAAGGGCGGAGATTTGTCCATAAGCACCCGCATAGGATGCGGATCAAAGGTGATGGCTGTACCAGCCAGGTTCATGAGCCCGGCCCTTTTTTTGACCTTTGTGATTAATTGCTGATGTCCCACATGGACACCGTCGAAATTGCCTATGGTCACGCAGGTTGCGTTCACCTGGCTTGCCGGAACTTGGATATCACAGGTAATCATGTCTGAAAGGTTCCTTATCAGCCTTTTGGAAAGTATCTGTATCTATTCACCGCGTTTTTTAATCAGCCTGCATTTTGTCCGGCTTTCTAAAAAACTCTATGGCGGTCCATAAGGCCATTCCGGCGTATTTCACCAGAAACCTTCTGGCAGGGGTCTTGTCTTTATGGTTTCGGCCAACTGATTCAGGGCCGATCAAAAAAACAGCAGCTGCTGGAATCACACAGGAAGCAGGCTTTCAGACTGAAAAGAATTCACGGTGCATCGTTGCAGCAATTAGAAGATTTTCAACAGCCGGTTAAGCCCTTCAGGATTTATTCGCCGGAATAACCCAGAGAGACACAGCTTTATATTAAAACAGCCGGTTCATCAAGCTGGTTGACCTGTGGCGATTTTACAGAAAAAACTGGCTTTGTGGTGAAAAAAAACTTGTCAAAGTCCAGGGGATGATTTATAAACCTTT
>JAWOGL010000228.1:0-3554 GCA_046496945.1 Desulfonatronovibrio sp. | reverse complement strand
CAAAAATGAGCTGGGTCTAAGAAGAGTTGCTCGCACTTTTGACCAAATGCTTAGCTCCCCCAGATGCAACCTGCACCCAAGAACTATAAATTTCTGGAAGCTTTATTTTGCCCGACATGCACCCAGATGTGATCAACAGCAGCCAGCAAAGGCTTGTGGAGCTAATTCCTAGCTTTTCCAATTCTTTTTATTTGGCTGGTGGAACTGCCATAGCCCTTCAAACCGGGTATCGTTGCTCCATTGACTTTGATCTCTTTTCTGCTAAGGAGCTGGATACTGATAAAATTATAAATACTATTATTGGTCAAAGCTATGTAATTGAGCATATCCTGCATAGAAGCAGTGATGAGTTGACTATAGCTGTACAGACGGTGCGTTTATCATTTGTTCACTACCCTTTCCTTATACAGACTCCAGTCTGGTTTAGGGGTATCATTGCCATGCCTGACCTGCTTACTCTAGGAGCAATGAAGGCCTATGCTTTGGGACGCAGGGCAAAATGGAAAGATTATGTTGATTTATATTTTCTGCTGCTGCAACATGTATCTTTTACGCAACTAGTGTCCCAAGCAAAAAATATTTTTGCAGGAGCCTTCAATGAGCGTCTATTCAGAGAACAGCTTTGCTACTTTGAGGATATTGATTACACGGAGCAAGTGGACTTTATGCTCCAAAGCCCTCCCAGCGACAAGGAGATACGTTCTTTCCTTACAAATATAGCCACTTCTTGATCTTAATAACCAGCTATCTTAACATGTTCTTAGATTAGCTTCCAATCCACAGCACTCAACCAATGCGGTCTGGGTATAATTTTGTGGAGAGTAGACATGAGAAGATATGTGATTTTCTCCAGCCGGAATCTAGAATATGGACTAGATCCCGGATCGGTGTTCGGGATGACGCCCGGGTCAAGCCTGTCCTGGACATGACCCAGGATCCGGGATGACGGAACCAGAGCTGAGTGAAAGCATGAAAGTTTCGTTGTCCTAAATTCACAGCTGTTAATTAACATAATGGGTTTTCTAGCTAAACTCATATTGCTGTTCTTTTGTTAAGGATTAATAGAGATGCTTAGCTTCGAGGTGTTGCTTGATAATGTGATAAAGGATAGACATGGATATCGACTCAATTAAGGCCAAGGTAAAAAGGGATGAATATGTTTATTCTTCCCATGCTGACTTAGAAAGAAAAACTGATGATCTGACCTTGCAAGAGGTGGAGAGTGCTATATTAAACGGTGAGATCTTGGAGCAATATACAGATACAGGCAGAGGTGAGAGTTGTCTCATACTTGGATTTTCAAATAATATACCCATTCATATAGTCTGTGGTTGGAGAGGAAGCAAGATCGTAATGGTAACCGTTTATGTTCCCAAACCGCCCAAATTTATTGATCCATGGACAAGAGGAAAGAGAAATGGATAAGAAATGTAATTTTTGTGGGAGTCTTTCTTGTGAGACGAGAAGAGTGGACTACCTATATTCTTATAAAGGCAATTATTTGTTGGTTCAAGATACACCTGTAGAAGTATGCCAGGAGTGCGGCATGCTTTATTATGAAGCCTCAGTTCTTAAGCAGATTGAAAAGAGTTTCTTTGCCATCCAAAAGAAACAAAAGGATCCAGAGAATTATATTGAGATTCCAAGGTTGGAATATGGAGTATAATTAATGAGCAAAGGCACGGACTCGCAACCTGGATGAATGTTCAGGTAGAGCCCTTTTAGACCTTCATTTTCAGTCACTTCATGATTTGCATCATCTTTTGGTGTGCCATACCCCGACTATGTCAAGTTTCAAAAAAAATTGTACGGCCTGCCTCGGACAGGCCGTACAATTTTTTAAAAGGTAAAGACCTTATCCGCTTCCCTGGCCAATTCGTACAGATCGTCCATCCAGCCGATAGGGCACACGCTTGATCCCTCCAGACCGTGGGATTTCATGCATACCCCTCAGACATAGAAATCGCCCTCAAAGGCATTGACCTGGCCCATGACATCAAACTCTTCGCTGCCGGCCTGCTCAAAAAGCACACCCTTGCCCAGCATGAACACGCTGACCTCGTCCCCCTTCTTGACCCCTACATTAGCCAGACGCATGGCATTGTAGATGGTCTCACCATCATTGGTGCAAATGATAAACAGAACATTCATATTTCCTCCTCTGCCAGTTTCCTGTTCAGAAATTGTTCCATTTGCGTCTTGTCCGTAGCCATATCCAGCGGAAGCCATTCATTGTCAAAGAGCACATTGGTGGAGCTTTTGAATGTATACCCCTTGGCTGCCTCTGAATCAATGGTATGTATCTGCACGTTCAGCTTGTGACCGAATTTTTCACGCATTACTTCAGCTACGCCTGTAGCCTTTTTGCAAGAAACTCACCCCGGCCTTCCACTGTGAAATACCAACAAGTCAGGCATGCTGATTACTCCTCCATTAAATGTTTTGCAGTGGTATCTATATTTTTTCTTCCCTTTGCAGTTTGGAAACCAGAAAAGTTACTCCCCTTCTGGACAATCCGAGCTTATTGGCCAGGTTCTGTTCATCCTTAAGCCCATGCTCCTTGATCATGGAAAGAACCTCTGCCTCCAGCTCCTCCAGCCAATCTTCAAACAGGGCCAACAGATCCGGATCGGTAATGGCCATGAGCTGCTCTGACTGGGCAACCTTGTCCACCAGGCTCTGACACATCTGGGTTGGGTCGACACCTTCGCCCACACATTCTGCCAGTCACAAATGCACTAGACTGGAAACCTTGTCACCTTTGGATTGTTCAAGCAGCTTCATCACAAACCGCTCGCGGGAATCGCTGTCCAGGTCGCTTAAAAGCTGACCCATGAGATCAGTAATCTGGGACAGTGCCTCTTCAGGCGGCATATTGGAGATTGTTTCCAGGAGCTTATCCATAGAAGAACATCATCCTTGCTGTTTTAAAAGGTTTTTTTCATTGACAACAAATTTGTGGCCAACTCGCTCAAGGCATGTATCAGATCAAGTATCTTGGGATCTGCGATTTGGTAATAGACAAATGGACCTTCACGCTGGACAGTGACCAGCAAGGAGTGCTTCAGCTCCTTTAAATGATGCGAAACCAAAGGCTGGGATAGATGCAACTCATCGACTATAGCTGAAACCGACTTCTTCTCCTCGCTGATCAGGAGCAGGATCCTGAGCCGGTTGCCGTCTGAAAGGCTCTTGGCCAGATGAGCCGCATTTCTAAGGACATCAATGTCTGTCTGTTTGGCAGTCATGAGCTGATCTTTGCATGCATGGTCTGCGAAGGTGCCTATGTGCTTGGTTTTTGAGAACATCAAGCAATCTAGGCAGGAATTTTCTGCTTAGCTTTCACTGTTTCTATGTAATGGGCACAGGCCCTTTGGTGTGCTTCCATTTCTTGTCTCCAATGAATAGGATTATCGATTTGCTGGCATGTAAATTTTGCTTAATTGATCAGCACATAAATGGCAATTTATATAATAATATATTGTTTGTCAAAGAGAAAAATGCTTGGCAATTTATCAGTTTCATAATTGCAGCCATCGGCTTTATGGTCGATG
>JAWOGL010000184.1:0-2755 GCA_046496945.1 Desulfonatronovibrio sp. | reverse complement strand
AGAAAAAAGGATAAGCCATGTTGCCTGTTGTTCCAACTGGCATGATCAGACTCCAGTAGCGGGCAAAGCGTTCAATGAGGTCAAAGGTGGGCTCAATAAACGGGGAAGTCAGTTCGCCCTGGGCTGCAATATCCATTACCGACAAAAGCAGAAAAGGCTTGTGCGGGGCGCGGAAGGTAGTGGCCTCGGTCCAGCGATTGCGGTTTTTATCAGTACGCAGGCGGGCCAGCTTGTTGAGATAATCAATACTCATGCAATGCCGGGTTCAAAGTTTGAGGCTCTATGATCAGGACCGCCCCCAGGTATGAGGTCAAAATTATTGTTCAAATTCTTTCCCCAGAACAAAACTCATCCAAGTATCAGTTTTTCTCACCAGCGAAGTTTGAACAGAAAAATCAAGACAGATCAAGCCCATTTTTTTGAGGATACTCAAAAGATCCTCCTTATCCCAAAGATAAAACGATCTGCCATCATCTGATTCCTGCCTGCCCTGCCCCTGCTTCATGGTGATCAGGGCGTGGCCGCCTTTCTTTAGAGCCTTGAGAATATTTGAAAGCACAAGTGGAAATCTGTCGTGTGGCAGGTGGACCAGAGCTCCGATGAGCAGAATTCCATCCATGTTCATAGGACTGAAGTCAAAGGATTCAAAGTCAGCCACAACCACAGGCTGGGTTGAATGCTGCCTGGCCAGGGCAGCCAGGTCAGGAGAGCGTTCCAGGCCTGTACAGTGAAAACCCCGCTCTTTGAGCCAGAGCATGTCCCGGCCTGAGCCGCAGCCGATATCCAGAACTTTTGAGCCAGGTGTAAGGTGTTCTACAAGGGGCAGGAGAAATGAGGAAGGATCAACCTCTATGGTCTGGCTGAAGTAATCTTGGGCGTGTGTGTGGTAGAAGTGGGTATCTGTCATGACTTCAGCCTGCCCGGATCAATCCTCGAATTCTTATCATTCATGCTCGCCTTTCCATGGTTCTCCAGGCAGTCCGGCAATCAAATTATCCATAACATACTTATATGCCTGATTATAATCCCAGCTTATGTCCGGCTTTAACAGCGGGTGAATGTCCTTTGCGAATTGCGGATCAAGGAACTTCTGATACATGTTTTGTTCAAACATAGCCCTGGTGACAAATTGTCCTGAATGATTCATGTATTTCTGAAAAGCATGGACTATCCGGTTAGTATCGGTTTTTCCAGAGCCTGAGCTTAAAGCATGCCAGAGATCGAACAGGTCACGTCCTTTTTTACGCTGATAAAGAGCGCGAAACTTTGTAGCCAGAAGTTCCTCCAGTTCATAAGTTAATATTTCTGATTCTCCACTATGCCAGGAAGATTCAAGAAACAAAGGCCTCTTGCTGAATCCATACACTGAAAAATGTTCCCTGGAGTTTATTTCCACCTTCAGGTTCAGCGGAACACCGTCTTCTGAAATGAAACGATATTTAAAAGTTACCCGCCCCCGGGTCTGTTTCCATGCAGGCACTCCGAGCCAGGGAGAAAGCGCATCTCTGACTCCGTCCATCAGGCTGCCTATTGGGCCTGCCTCAACCTGGACCAGATCAATATCTTCAGAGTATCGAACAGCAGGAAGATGTAGCTTATACAAAGCCGTACCTCCCCTAAAAGCCAGATTATCCGCAAGCGCAGGATGATTGAATATCTCTACCAGCGCTCTGGTGATAACCAGATCCTGTTCGATCATGCTGTTGTCCGGCCAGGGAGCGTAGCGCTGCCACTCGGTGATATAAGCCTGAGGTATCAACTTTCCGGCTCCACCAGTGTATTGACCAAAAGCCTCCAGCGACTATTGATTTTTGCGCCGGTAGTCCGGGATGAAGGCAAAAGAAAGGCATTAACAGGTTTTTTTTCGGCAACCAGTCCGGCAAGGGGACGGCTTAAGTCTGAATCTCCAACCAGATCCAGCAGATACCCCAGTCGCTGCAGCCAGGATACAGGTGACAGCTTTGCTGTTTCCAGCAGTTTTTCTGCATTGAGGCTTGCAGACAATTCCCCGAGCAAAGTTGCCACGTTATCCAGGCCACCGCATTTTGCTGCATGGCCGACTAAGTCAAAAGCGGTTGCTTCAGGGGTAGATACCCGCAGAAATCCAGCAGGTGTATTCCTCTCTTGCACAGGTATCTCATACGCGTTTTTCCTGACAATAAACTCAACAGTTACAGCCCCGCAGGTAATTTTCCTTCGCGGTTTGGTCACAACAACCTGGAAAATCTGCGGACGTTGATGGGAAGCTCCGTAGTAGGCAGCAGCAGTAAGAAGACCGGCATAGTATGTCTGGCCATGATACTGCATCATGCCCGGCACGAATTGTTCGGCCGGCAGACATCCCCTTGACCGGTATTTTGGCGGAAGTATGACATAAAATCCGCGCATGGGCATGGCTATAATTTTTTTTCGTTTAAGCCGGTAAAGGGCGGATCGCAGAGCCTCTGGAGACAGATTTGACCGGAGCTGCAATTCATTAAATGAAAAATAATAGCGGCCTTCAGATTCCAGTCTTGATATTAATGTGGATAACATTGGTACATCCGTATAAATTTTTTGCACAATATATCGTTTTTCGACAAACTATGCAAACAATTTATTATAAACTTGAGCCATAGCTCAAGTGCTCATGACCTCGTCCATATTCATCCGGCTGAAATCAAAGTGTTCAAAATCAGCTTCAATCACGGTCAGACGGGCATGCTCTCTGGCCAGGGCGGCCAATTCAGGAGAAAGCTCCAGACCTGTACATTGG
>JAWOGL010000134.1:0-4208 GCA_046496945.1 Desulfonatronovibrio sp. | reverse complement strand
CAACACCATGGAACACCAGGACGCAGGGCTTATCTGGCTCAGAAAGAATCCTGAAATATACAGGGGCTGGATGGAAGGCGTAACCACAGTTGACGGCGAACCCGCGCTGCCGGTTATTGAAAAGGCCATAGCCAAGTAAAGAGTAACAATGAAAACAGGGACTGATTCACTCATGTTATCAGTCCCTGTTTTTTATGCTCAAAGCTCTCAAATAAAAATTTCAAAATTTGCAAACCCTAACTGCCTGTTGAATAAGGACTCTTTCAATACGCTGCTAAGAAGCCAAACCATCAAGCCCAGGAACTGACAATGGAAACGCTCAGACCCAAAAAATTTATTCGCACCCATTTCGACCTGTGCACAGGCTGCCAGCTTTGTAAAACAGCCTGTTCCCTGCACATGTTCGGCGGGTTCAATCCCAACAAATCCATGATCCGGATAAAACACATGTGGGAAAATCTGGCCCATGTTCCTGTGGTGTGCGAACACTGCGTTAATCCCATGTGTCTCAATGTCTGCCCGGTCAAGGCCATAACCCGGGATGAACAGACCGGAGCAGTGATCATTGATCAGGACAAATGCATATCCTGCGGTCTTTGCAGCAGGTATTGCCCCCTGGAAATGATCCACGCGGACCCTGAAACCGGCAAGGCGTACAAATGTGACCTTTGTCAGGGAAACCCGGCCTGCGTACAGGCCTGCCCGTTCGGCGCGTTGGAACTTCTGGAGAATAATCCGGTAAGCGGAGGGAAAAATGGCTGATACTTCATATATGGGAAAAATACTGCACATAGATCTAAGCAAAGGAAAATTTTCCGAAGTAATCCTGCCTGACTGGCTTATAAAAGCCTATGTCGGGGGCAAAGGACTGGGGGCAAAACTGCTGCTGGATCTTGTGCCTGAAAAAGCCGACCCCCTGGGACCTGAAAACGTGCTGATGTTTTTGACCGGACCTTTGACTTCCACCTCAGCACCGGCCATGCGGGCCTGCGTTGTCACCAAATCCCCTTTGACCAATACTTTTGCGGATTCATATTTTGGAGGCTACTTTGGTCCGGAAATTAAATATGCCGGATATGACGGACTGATCTTTACCGGGCGCTCTCCTGAGCCTGTATATCTGCATATTGATCATGAAGGCCCGCATCTCAGGTCAGCCGGCATTTTCTGGGGACAGGGAGCCATAGAAAGCAGCCGGAGCATCAAAGCGCATCTGGGGGATGAACAGGTCAAAATAGCAGGCATTGGTCCGGCAGGAGAAAACCTGGTTCCTTACGCCCTGATCTGCTGTGAAACCAATCGTCAGGCCGGACGCGGCGGAACTGGAGCGGTAATGGGCTCCAAAAACCTCAAGGCCGTTGCCGTTAAAGGCAACAGCCTGGTCAGGACTTTTGATAACAGCAAATTTGCAAAAGCAGTAATCCAGGCCAATAAAGAAATTGCCGGGAGTCAGGACTGCCAGGGTCTTATGGCCACCGGCACTGCCGGATCAGTGGAATTTGCCAATGAAACCGGGCTTATCCCGGCCAGAAACTTTTCCGACGGCACGTCAAAGCATGCTGCCGCGCTTGGGGACAAAGGCCAGTCCAAAAAACTGTGGCTGGGCAGATCAGCCTGTTTCGGGTGTCCCATTGCCTGTTCACAGATGGGAGCGGTAAGAACCGGGACATACGCCACCTTTGTGACTGACATAGTAGAGTATGAAACCGCGGCCATGCTGGGCACAAATCTTGATATTGGAGATCCCAGGGCTGTTGCTCACCTTAACAGGCTGTGCGATGAACTGGGCCTGGATACCATATCCGCGGGGGCCTGCGTAAGCTTTGCCTTTGAAGCGGCCCAGAAAGGTTTGATCAAAGATCTGCCCGGATACGAGCTCAAATTCGGAAATGTTCAGGCAGCTGCAAAACTTATTGAACTTATTGCCTCAAGACAGGGTGAACTGGGGAAACTTCTCTCCATGGGCGTAAAAAAAGCGGCTGAAGAAATCGGACCTGAAGCAGAGTCTCTGGCCATGCACGTAAAAGGACTGGAAATGCCTGCCTGGGGGCCCAGAGGAACTCCGGGCATGGGCCTGGCTTATATGACGGCTGACCGGGGAGCCTGCCACCAGAGAGCGTTTCCGGCTGGATATGAAGCCTCTGGAATGGAATGGCGCGGCAAGCCGGTAAAGGCCCTGGAACTTAAGGGCAAGGCTGAGCTGGTATATTCCCTGCAAAACTACCTGGCCGGAACCGACTGCCTGGTCAAATGCGATTTCGGAGCGGCCGGAGTAAGCGCGAAAACCTATGCCGAACTTCTAAACGCAGCCACAGGAAGTAATATCCAGGAAACTGAATTTGACCTTTTAGGGGAAAGAATCTGGAACACTACCAGAATTTTTAATCTGCGCGAAGGTATGGACATATCCCAGGAAAGGCTGCCCAGACGGTTTGTGGAAGAACCTCTGCCCAGCGGGCCTTACAAAGGACACAAAATATCTGAGGAAGACATGAAATATCTGCTTCAGGATTATTATAAGATAAGGGGATGGGATGAAAAAGGAGTGCCCACAGAGGAAACCCTGAAACAAACCGGCGTGGTCACGGACAGGAAATTTTCTCTGTAAATTGAGAGTTTAAACCCGGAATCCCTGATCTTGAATTTTTAACTCTCAGGTATTCCCAGATTGATATAAAAATCCCTCAATTCCCGGGATAAAGGCAATTCTTTATCCGATGCCAGGAAAATAAAAGATTTCCTGAGTTCATTATCAATGAGCTTCAGGTGGTTCTTTCTCCATGAGCCGGCTTTGTTGTGAATGAGACGCTCAGCGTGGTTTATTATCCTTTTGGCCCTGACCCGGATGCTGTGTTCTTTGCGCACCCTGGCCTGACCGGCCCGGGCGATTTCCAGAGTTTTCTGAGGATTTTGAATGGCTGCCCCGGCGACTTCAGCGGCGTGCCCGGCATTTCCCCGCTCATAAGGAGGAAGTATATCTTCTCCGGGAACAAAAATATCTTTCAAGCCATTGCCGACATCCTCGGTCAGAACCGCTGCTCCGCAGCACGCCGCCTGAAATATCCTGAAATTAAGCTCCCCCACCGCGCTTTGATTGAGCACCACCATACTCCGGGAAAATACCTCAGCATACTTTCCCTGATGGGTGTACAGGGGATAAAGCTTTTTAAAATCCTTTAAAAAAACCGGCCTGGACGTGTTTATCGGAGGATTCAGGGTGCCCACAAAGCTCACCGGAATATCCCTGTCCAGTTCAAAGTCAATATCTTTTTGTTCGTTGCAGAAAAGAGGAAACCACAGGTTTTTCCTGGGCACACGCTTATCCTGAAAAAATTTCACGTAATCCTTCTGGGCGATCAGCATGAGATCAAAAGCCCAGCTGTAGGGAATGTGCCAGGGATTGCAGTACTGATCTATGGTGAAACCGATGGTTACCCCGGGAAGCCTTTCTATTCCAAATACCTCTGGCGGACGGCAGGTATCATTCCAGAATACCAGATCAGGATAAAATTTTCTGGACCTGAGAATTTTCCAGAGTCCGCTGATATCCAGAGGATTATTGATGGGCAGATCACAGGCCGGAGATTTGCCCACACTCAGCACCTCATGGCCAAGGGACCTGAAAGTGGACACAAAATGAGTCCCGCTGATATTTAATATGCGCATTGCCCGCAACCAGCTTCCATGTCTGAACTGCCCGGATTCATTTCATCAGCCCGGAAAAAAGCGCCATGCTTATTTTTATCATCCGCGCCCCCTGAGCTTTCTCTTGTCTCCCACCCGGATAGTCAGCTTCTCCTTATCCATAAACTCAAGCAATGGGATGGCGAACTTCCTGGACAAGCCGGTAATCTCCTTGAATTCCACAGGTCCCATTTCCTCATTGGACTTGAAAAAATTCAATATCCTGCCCTTAAGGTCTTCTATGGCGGATGAGGAAAAATAAAAATCCTCATTGATTTTTATCAGATCGCCCTGACCCTGGAGCAGACGCAGTACAGGGCTTATCTCTTTCATCTTGAGATCAAGGTCTTCCAGGAGTTTTTTAACAGTGGGAGGCTGAATCCCTGACTGGTTGTATGCTGCCAGGATCTTTTTCTTGAGTTCTTCCTGATCCGCGGCCAGGGAGACTTTATGGCCGGGGAGCCTCAGAAATTCCTTTTCAGATACAATCTTCTCCTGACGAATCAGCCTGTCCATAATAAAAA
>JAWOGL010000079.1:0-5042 GCA_046496945.1 Desulfonatronovibrio sp. | reverse complement strand
ATTTCACTGATTAACTGTAAGGCTTACATTCGCTACCGGGATATCTGGGACTTGAGATGGCTGAGGCAGCATGGAGCCAGGCCGGAACAGGATCTCATCAATGCCAAAATCACCGATTACAAAGTAATGGCATTCCTGGAAAAATTAGAGGATACCTTGTCACATCTACCGGATATTATCCACGGTAAAGAGTTCCGGGAACAGATGTCCCGTTTTCTTCCCCAAGAGGTTCAGGAAAGGACCCTGAGGAAGGAGAAATTCTCTACTTTTCTGGTTAGCGAAATTACTAAATTGTTAAATGATGTGAAAGGCTACTTTTAAGAACCAATAGTCTTAAAAAATAAATCCGTCCCCAATATTTCATTTTTCGGGAAACGGCTTAAGAAATTAGCCGGGAATTTCCATGCCGGTTGTAATTACTTCCCCTGCCATGGGGTGGGACTTGTCAAAGTCGGAGATCCGGAACACATGGGGCTCAATTCTCGAATCGTATTTCCGGCGAATTTTCATGAGTTCTATCTGAAGGTCAAAAGCGTCAGCGACTGTGTCAAACACCAGGGCAATATCTATATCACTGTCGCTGCCAGAGGAGCCTTTGGCAAATGATCCGAAAATATAGGCTTTTTTAAGTCCCGGATAAGATTTTCTCAGGTGCTTGATATACTTTAAGATTTTTTGAGGTGGTCTGTTTTGAGCCATGCCCTGAACTCCTTAATGGTTTGAGTCCATTTTTGGGTGAATTCCACGGTACATTTATTATAAAATTCCATCCTGTAATCATCATAACGCGCCCGAATATTAAAAGTGGTGATAGTATCCAGGATGTCTTTTTGTTCTTCAGTAAGATCAAGATGACATTTGTCAGCCAACCGGAATAAATCGTGAGTAAATGGTGGATGTCCGGAATACTTTTGGCAATAAAGGGCTTTTAATAATTTTTCGATCACCAGATGACCTATGAAAAGGGCCCAAGTGTTATGGCCTTTTTCAAACAAATGGATCATGGTCTGATAATCTTCATCCGAGGTTGCCAGCCAAGGCAAGCTGACTAAATTCTATAAAAAATATAAACACAAATCAAGAAAATGACAACTTCCTGAAAATGGTACCTTGCCCGCCTGGATAAAATCAATTGGCAGCAGCTTACAAATCTGGTTGTCTCCCCCCGGGGGGCCTTCCAGGCGATTTTCTGGCCCGGGTTGCCGCCCGTATGAGCAGCAAAACCGTATTTTTTGCGGACCAGCAGGAGTTTTTGAAGGAAAAATAAATCCGTCCCCAATTTTTGCAAAATGTTCTGTTCTTGCCAAGCCAACTTATTGGTGCTATATTTAAGTTTAAATAAGATGTCATTTTTAGCAATCAAAAAGCAGAGAAAATTATGGATACGATATTTTCTAATACAACGGTGAGCGTGACAGAGTTGAAGCGGAATTTTGCCCAGATTCTCAAGCAGGCCGATGACTGCCCGGTGGCCATTCTGAACCATAACCGGCCTGAAGCCTATATTCTACCAGCCGCCTATTATGAAAGGCTGATGGCCTACCTGGAGGACCTGGAAGATGCCAAGCTGGTCCGCGAACGTTCTGATGGTCCCTTTGTCGAAGTAGGCCTCGATGAATTATAGGCTGCGTTTTCACAAGTCGGCTGCCGCCCTTTCGGGGATGATGGATTGTTATAAAATCAAACTTCGTAGTGCCGGATACCGGCTTATCTACCGGGTGGAGGATGAATTGATGTTTGTCACTGTCATTGCTGTAGGCAAGCGGGACAAGCAAAAAGTGTACGCGGCGGCCCGGTCACGCCAGCAGCAAAAATAAATCCGTCCCCAATATTTCTTAAATATCAAGGACCTGCTCTTATGGAGATAGCAAATAAAAAGATTCTTGTCACCGGGGCGGATGGCTTTATCGGCTCCCACCTTACGGAAATGCTGGTTAAAGCCGGGGCAAAAGTAAGAGCGCTGAGCCAGTACAACTCATTCAACTCCTGGGGCTGGCTGGAGAACATCGACTGCCTCGAAGAGGTGGAGGTGGTAACCGGCGATATCCGGGACCCCCATTACTGCCAGCATATCAGCCGTGAGGTGGATGTCATCTTCCATCTGGCGGCCCTGATTGCCATCCCTTACTCTTATATCGCCCCTGACAGTTATGTTGCCACCAATGTTACCGGGACCTTAAATATCTGCCAGGCTGCCCGCGATAACAAATGTGAGAGGCTCATCCATACTTCCACTTCCGAGGTTTACGGCACCGCCCGCTATGTACCCATAGACGAAAAACATCCCCTTCAGCCTCAGTCACCCTACAGCGCCTCTAAAACAGGGGCTGACTGTATGGCTCTCAGCTTCTATAATTCCTTTGAACTGCCGGTTGTCGTCGCCCGCCCTTTCAATACTTTTGGCCCCCGTCAGTCGGCCCGGGCCATCATCCCGACCATCATAAGCCAGATTGCTCAGGGGGCAGCCGAGCTCAAGCTGGGTGATCTCAGCCCCACCCGGGACCTGAATTATGTAACTGACACCTGCCGGGGCCTAATCGCTCTTGCCGGCTGTGATGAGTGTCTTGGAGAGACTGTAAATATTGGTTCCAACTATGAGGTCAGCATGGGGCAGGTGGTAAGTGAGATCAGGGACCTCATGGGAAGTGAGGTAGAGATTGCCACGGAAGAGCAGCGTCTGCGGCCGGCGCAGTCCGAGGTCTTTCGTCTCTGGTGCGATAACACCAAGCTGAAAAGGCTGACCGGTTTTGCCCCTGAGTACGACCTGCGCCAAGGCCTGGAAAAAACCATTGCCTGGTTCTCGGAACTGGTTAACTTGGGGAATTACAAGGGACATATCTATAATGTATAAAGTAAAGGCCCGGATATTGTCCTGCTTCTGAAAAAGGGGTACATCATCAGGAATTGCTAAATTGAAACATTGTTAGCATATTTCACCATATATTTTTCTCAACTTCATTCGTTAACCAGGATCTTGCTGTTTGCGAGTGGTGGATCAGCCGAATAAATTTTGACCATTCCTGCTTAGGAAAAGATAGATCTCTATGGAGATAATCTGACAGTACCAGCAATGATCGCAAAGAGACACAGATTAATCTGTCTGCCACATTAAAAGGTGAAGATTTATAAGTTCTTAAAAAAAGTAGACTCAGTCTTTTTGCTAATTCAGGCGAATGTGTATTCAGGCAAAAGCGTTCAATTACCATTGCCAGATCAAAATCCACAGGTAACCATGAGTAACAGGCGGTCTCATAATCAATAATCTGGGCTCGACCTTCTACAAATAACACATTACCAAAATTAAGGTCGCCATGAACTATTTGGGCTGGTTGCTGGATTAAGTCTTCAAAAAGGTGCCTATATTTCTCAATCGCTTGGCGGGCGGCAATCGGGATCTGATATTGCTCTGGATAACGCAGGATAGTCTTAAACGTTTCTAATCTATGCTGCCATTCTAACTTAACCTTCTTTGCCTGAGGGAAATGAGATAACGCCTGGTGTACTCCCTTGAGGTGTTGGGCCAGGCTGATAATGTGGTTTTCGCTGGAATCAAAAAATTTAGCCGTTATATAGGGATAAATTATCACACATACACTGTCACCCTCTAAATTTTTTTGATAAATGCGTCCCTTTCTGCCAGGCATTCCCTGTTTATATAGATATTCCTCCAGCTCAAGGGCAAATTTTTCCGCTGGATAACTGGAAGCAGGTAATATCTTAAAGAACAGGTTATCTGTCAGGCTGCGATAAAAACCATAAGGCCAAGAATGGCTTGTCTCCATCTTTTCCGTATTGTTTTTATTTGAAATTTCAGGCAGCAGCTGAAAAAGCTTTTGGCGGGATAATGAGTCGAGGGTAGAGTAACGTGGTTCAGAGGGTGTAAGAGAAGTAAAGGCGGGCAACTTCATGTTTTTACAATGTCTTGCCAATTGATCACTTCTCCGGCCCTTTTATGGTTGATAAGGTGAGAACCGACTATTTCTTGGGTATATTCGACCTTAATCCCCAAAGCGGGGAAAGCATAAGACAGATCTCCCATACTTATTTCCTCTCCCTTGGCCAAGTCTCTCGCAGCGATTAGCCCCATCCTGGCTTGATGGGGTATTATTCCGGCTGGATTTCTCTCTCCATCTCCCAGCGCCTGATGAATCATCTGAATTTGTCGAAGTGCCGGTTCGACTTGGCTGAAACGCATGGCATGGGCTACATCCTGATCGAGTGCCTTGTCGTCCTGGCAAAGACCTTTCTCAAGGACTGCCGCTCCCAGGGTTGTAGCGGCAAGAAGCATTTCATTACCGGCATGATGGTCTGATAAGCCCACAGGGACCTTAAATGCTTGAGCCATAGTTTTCATGAAAAGAAGATTTTGTTCACTGACAGGTGCCGGTGGTGCCTTGGGACTGTGCTCGATTATAAGCCGATCTACTCCTGCTGACTTCAGCCAGTCTACGGCCCGGCTGATTTCTGAAAATGTTGCCTTGCCTGTATCCAGAATTACAGGTAATTCCAAATGGGCGATGTGCTCCATTAAAGGCTGATGGGTTATATTGGATGAAGCGATCTTTAGGGAGGCAGCACCAATTTCCCTGGCAAAATCTGCTCCTTTGAAGTCATATACGGAAAGAATGAAGGGTAATTGGTATTCTTTGCACAAAGAGAAAATTGCTGCATAGTTGTCCAAAGATACTACTTTCCTGGCAATTAAGTCTCTATAGCGTTCTTGTACGACCCCTTCTTCCTGTCCAAAATATTGAGTATGATAATCAACATCAAGGGCGATTTCTGCTGTGTGCAGTATTTCCCCTTTAATCGCCTCCACTCCTGTATCGGCTAATTGAGCGATAAGAAGCTTTGCATCCTCGGTATCCTGATTAAAAAAAGTACCTATATCCGGCAGAAATAAGGGAGAGCAACCCTGCCCTATCTGGCGCTGTCCAATAAAAAAAGATTGTCGCATTGTTTAATTCCTGTATCCCTATTTATTGGGGAAGTCCACATCAGGACACCACTGCTGAAAATGTCGTTTTATTATAGTACCATCC
>JAWOGL010000057.1:0-16125 GCA_046496945.1 Desulfonatronovibrio sp. | reverse complement strand
TACTTTTCAAACTGATTCGTGAAGAAAAACCAAAGTACGCGGCTTTTTTCATGGACGGCAAAGGACCTAACTTCAGAAATGAGATATTCGAGGATTACAAAGCTCAACGCCTTAAAATGCCCGAAGACCTGGCCGCTCAGATCGACCCGCTTCTGGAGGGTGTCAGGCATATGGGCTTTAAAACTTTTGTTTCCAGCTCAGTAGAAGCGGACGATCTTATTGCCAGCCAGGCCAGTACCCTTAAAAAAGATCGTCCTGTGGTTATTGTTGCCTCGGACAAGGATCTCAGACAACTTCTGGATGACCGGGTGGTCATGTGGGATCCGGGGGGAAAGGGCGAGACAGTGATGACTGTTGATGACTTCAGGCAAAGTACTGGTTTTGAGCCCTGGCAATGGCCTGATTACCAGGCTCTGGTAGGCGACAGTTCCGACAACATTCCCGGGGTTCCCGGGGTGGGGCCTAAAACCGCTGCTTCTATTATGGAAAAATTTCCCACCCTGGAAGCCATAAGGGATCATGTTGATGAACTGGCTCCCAAAATTCAGAAAAAAATCCAGAATCATCTGGAAGATATTTTTATCTACCGTCAGCTGACCAGGCTCAGACAGGACTGTGGGCAACAGGATATAACGCCCGGGGATCTTGCCCTGGAATCTGTGGATTACGCGGCCTTTGCCGAATTCCTCAAAAAATATGAATTCAGATCCCTGTTGCGTGAACTCCCTCAGTCAACCCGGAAAAAAGAAATCCAGCACTCTCTTCTTTCAGCCGCAGGACCGGTACTCAGGAAAAAAGTGATTCCGGATTTTAAAGACAAAGAAGCAGCAGGCCTGTATCCGGTTGAAAACGGATTTATTCTGGGGATGGGACGATCTGAATGGAAAGTTGAGCTTAAGCCGGAAGAACTGCAGGCAAAACTTGCGGGCTCAAGGCTGTACGTGATTTCTTTTAAAGATCTGGCTGCTTCCCAAAAAACCTGGCTTAACCCTCCTCATCCGCGTTTTTTTGATATTTCCCTGGCAGCCTATCTCCTTAATACCGAGGCCAGGCAGTATGATTATGAGCACATCTTCAGGATATATTCTCCGGAGACGGGTGTGAATAAAGAGAACCCCGGTCTGGCCTGCCTGAAGATGGGAAAGCTCCTGCAGAAAAAAATTGAATCAGCAGGTCTTAAATCTCTGATGCAGGATTTGGAAATGCCTCTTATTCCAGTGCTTTTGAAAATGGAAGCAGCAGGTATCGGCATAGATCTAAACGCGTTTTCAGAATTTCTGGAAAAAGTGGAGCAGCGGCTTAAGGAATTGACCTCTGAAATATTCTCTCTGGCCGGCAAAGAGTTTAACATCAGGTCCACCCAGCAGACTGCTGCGGTTCTTTTTGAAGATCTGGGCCTTAAATCAAAGCGTAAAACCCCGGGTGGAGCTTATTCCACTTCCAATGTTGTTCTGGAGACCATGAAGGGGATTCATCCAATAGTCAGGCTTATCCTTGAGTTCAGGACCCTGGAAAAACTCAGGTCCACCTACCTTGCCCCTTTACCGGATAAAATCGGCCTTGACGGGCGTCTGCATACCACTTTTAATCAGCTGGCCACGGCGACCGGCAGGCTTTCCAGCAGCAGTCCCAATCTTCAGAATATACCGATCCGGGGAGAATTCGGTCCCAGGATGAGGGCCTGTTTCACGTCCGCTCCCGGCAAACTCCTGGCGGCGGCGGATTATTCTCAGATAGAACTGCGCATTCTGGCGCATATGTCAAAGGACCCCAACCTGCTGGATTCATTTTCCCGGGCGGAAGATATTCATACCCGTACGGCCGGACTTCTGTTTGAAAAGGATATCTCTGAAATCACTACGGATGAACGCAGAAAGGCCAAAACCATTAACTTTGGTCTGCTGTATGGTATGGGGCCTCAAAAGTTAAGCCGGGAACTGACCATATCCCAGGATGAAGCCAAAAAATTTATCCGGATATATTTCAGCAAGCTGGACAGGGTCAGAAAGTTTTATGACGACATAGAAAAATATGCGTCTGAAAAGGGATATGTTACCACTATTGCCGGACGCAGGAGACTTTTGCCGGGGATTAATTCCAGAAACGCCAATCTGGTCCAGCAGGCCCGTAGAATGGCCATTAATACCGTGGTTCAGGGTTCGGCCGCGGATGTAATAAAAAAGGCCATGCTGGCGGTGGACCGGGATGAAAAACTTCAGAAGCTGGGAGCAGTATTGATCCTGCAGGTTCACGATGAACTTCTGATAGAGGTGGATAAGGCAAGAGCGGAAGAGGCAGGAGCCCGTCTTGCGCATGTTATGAGCACGGTGGAGGAATTTGACGTTCCCCTTCTGGTTGACTGGGGAATGGGTCAGAACTGGGCTCAGGCCCATGAATAAGCGCACACAAACAGACAGTAATTAATTTTTATGAACTGCTTTCAGGTTTAAGCCGTTAAATGGCTTGTCCTGAAAGACTTTATTCCCTGATATAAAAAACAAGCACAAAGGAGATCAGCATAGTGGACAAGTTAAGACTTTTGACCCCGGGGCCGACCCCTCTGCCCGAAAAAGTCCGCCTGGCCCTGTCCAGGGATATGATTCACCATCGCAAACAGGATTTCAAAGATCTGATGCTCAGGGTTCAGAGCGGACTTCAGTACCTTTTCGGCACTGCCCAGCCGGTTATGACCCTTACTTCCTCAGGTACAGGAGCCATGACCGCCGCTGTGAGCAATATTTTCGCCCCTGGTGAAAAAGTACTGGTCATCGAGGCGGGCAAATTCGGACAGAGATGGTCTGAGATTGGCCAGGCTCATGGTCTGGATATTGTGGTTCTTCCTCTTGAATGGGGACAGGCTGTAAAGCTCCGGGATGTGGAAAACGCGCTGGCCAGGTATCCGGATATCCGGGCTGTTCTGGTCCAGGCTTCCGAGACGTCCACCGGAGTTCTTCACCCGGTTCAGGAACTGGCCAGACTCTGCCGGCTCAAAGACAAACTTATAGTGGTGGACGGCATATCTGCTGTGGGCATTTCACCTTGTCCCATGGACGAATGGGGCATAGATTGTCTGCTTACCGGCTCTCAGAAGGGGATGATGCTGCCCCCCGGGCTGGCTTTTATAGCTCTGAGTCAAAACGCATGGGATAAAGCCAGAGAGGTCAAACCCCGAAATTTTTATTTTAATCTGCATAAGGAAATGGAAAAATGTCTGGCTTCCCAGACCCTTTTTACCCCGGGTATTAATCTTATTGTCGCCCTGGAAGAGTGCCTGAAATTATTTCAGGAGCAGGGACTTGATAATATCTTTAAGAGACAAAAGGCCATGACCGAAATGGTCAGGACAGGCGTCAGATCCCTGGGGCTTGAACTTCTGGCGGACAGCAATTATACTTGGGGGCTTACATCCATCATGCTTCCCCCCGGAATCGACGGAGGCGTGCTCCTGGAAACAGCTGCCCGGGAATATAATGTGCTCATGGCCGGGGGACAGAATCATTTAAAGGGCAGGATTGTTCGCATGGGCCATATGGGATATGTGGACTGGTCCGATCTTCTGGCCGGGCTATACGCCCTGCGGCAGGCAGCGGTTAAGCAGGGGGGATTTTCAGGGTCCAGGGATTACCTGGAACAGGCCATGGCGGTTTATGAAGAGGGCATGGTTTAGCAGTTGCTCCTGATGTCAGGATGAAGATTTATAAAAATAAAAATGCTGGAGGTAAAATAAGATGAGCCAGGAACAAGAAGACATTAAGGTAAATGACCGCAGGATTAATTTTGAGGACGAGCCTTCACAAAGTGAGCAGGCCGGAAAGACTCCTTCCGATGAAAGCCAGGCCAAAAAAATGGAGCGCAAAAAGGTTGCCGAGGATTACAGCAAAGTATCCGCCAAAGAAGATACCCCCATGCCCAAGGCGGATTTTTTCACGTTTGTTCTGTCCTTGAGCTCTTCGGCTCTGATGCACCTGGGTGAAATTGCAGAACAGGAAGGCGGAGAGACAAAAGTAAATCTTCCCATGGCCAAACATACCATTGATATTTTGACCCTGATTGAACAAAAGACCAAAGGCAATTTAACTCCGGATGAAGAAAAGGTTCTCAAGGATTTTCTATTTGAAGTCAGGATGAAATATGTGCAGAAAGCGGGCTGATTTCAGTCCATGGTTCGCCCGGAATTCGTAATGGCGTCCAGGTTATTAAAACAGAGCCGTTATTTCAGATCTTTAGAGCGGCTGTTCTGATTTTTGTTCATTGCCAAGAGCCGGGGGCAGGTAAAGGATAACAGTGGTCCCTGTGTTTTCCTGGCTGAAGAGTTCCAGCCTGCCCCCCATGTCGTCAATAATTTTCTTGGTCATGGCCAGGCCAAGTCCCGCTCCCTCGCCTTTTTTGGTGGAAAAGAAAGGATTAAAGACTTTCTCGCGGATTTCCCTGGGTATTCCTTTACCAGTATCCGCCACCTTTATTATTATGTGCTCATCTTTCATGCTGGTGGACAGGGTCAGATTTCCACCTTCAGTCATAGCCTCTATGGAGTTTTTAATCAGGTTTATAAGGCATTGTTTAATCAGTTCAGGATTACCCCTGGCCAGGGCGATGCCATGATCAAGATCCGTCTCTGTTTTAACGCTTTGTTCCTGGCAGCTCAGGCGAAAAAGCTGCAAAATATCCATTATCACATTGTTGACATTGATTTCGCTCTCCTCGGACTTGGTGGGCCTGGAAAAATTAATCATGTTTTTGAGTATCTTGTCCAGCCTTTTAGATTCCTGAAGAATGATTTTGATCTTTTCCTGAGATGCCTCATCCAGTTCTGGATTTCTCAAAAGAGAATTGGCGAATCCTCCAATAGCAAAGAGCGGGTTGCGGATCTCGTGGGCGATATATGTTGACAGTTCACCAATAGTAGCCAGTTTCTCAGATTGCTGGAGCCTCATCTCCATTTCTGTTCTGTGAGTTATATCCCGGCGCATCTCAACTACTTTATTGAGCTTTCCCTGTTCATTAAAAACAGGATACGCGTAAATCCGGAAATAATGAGCCCTTCCATGCTTATCCACCATGGTCTGAAGTGATTCAGCAGGTTTGCCTTCCTGGATGCATTTTTTGAAAGGACATTCAGGGCTGTCAAGGCTGCAGCCTGATGACGGGACTAGTTCCGAGAAAATTTCCCAGCAGTGATTGCCCAGTAGCTGTTGTTTGTTTTTGCCCTGCCTCTGAACCACGCTGTAATTTACATCCAAAACCTTGCCTTTGGTATCCAGAAGAAGAATATCGTCCTGGATCTGATCGAACAAAGCCGTGAGAATAGCCTGCTGCTGAAAAAGATTAAGCCTGCACCTGTCGCTTACTTCGGCCATGATCAGAAGACCGCATAGAAATGTAGTGCCTGCATGGTCGATAATTGAAATATGAGGCGGAAGGGTTTTTCTGAGCTTCTGAATCAAGTGCTGCTGATCACTGACCTCTATGATCAGGTTTATCTCTGGATGGGCGGCAAGCATGTCCTGGTAGTTGTCGTAGGCTTTTGCTCCCAGGGCCACAGCCTTTTGAACCTTGGGATCATTTTTTTTGGTGCCGGCAACACCCGCGAGATTCAATCTGGGAAAAAATTCTTCAAGACCGGTTTTTTGAATCAGTTCCAGAATGGAACCAAAGCCCACTCCCGTGCCGATGATTCCTATTTCAAAGCCTTTTTCCGCTTCTTCCAGGATACATATATGGTCCTGATAAAGATTTTCGTTGAGATCAGTCATATTGGGTCACTCCGCAGCTACAGGATATTGACTGGTTTGACGTACTGGTTTTTCCGCATATAAAGTTGACTTTACAGGCATAAACTTAACATAAAGTACCTGAATACATAGCCCGGATATAGAAATTTCGTCAAGAATATTAAAAGTAGGAATAAAATAGAAAATGACAAGCTGAAGCAAACTTGATTTTGAGGCTAAAGATGAATAGATGTGTGGGTAGAAATTACGGATCAGGAAATTATATAATATTGCAGGAATATGCGAGCTCATAATTTAACAGTCTTCGCAGGGGGAGTTGAATGAACAGGAAAAATGCAGCCATAATTGGTGTGACCGGATATACGGGTATGGAATTGTTAAGAATTCTCTCAGCCCACCCCGGTTTTGAAATCGCGGCAGTGACTTCACGCGGTAATGCCGGCGTAGCTCTGCAGGATATATATCCCCATCTCCTGGGCACCGCCTGCGCGACCTTGCCCATTACCATCCCTGAACCGGAAATGGTTGCCAGGGATTCAGAACTTGTTTTTCTGGCTGTTCCCCACTCAAAAGCCATGGATATGGCCGCGTCTTTCCTTGAACAGGGGGTGAAGGTGGTGGATCTGAGCGCGGATTTTCGCATTAATGACCGCCAAACATACACCCGCTGGTATGATGTTGAGCATAAGCATCCCGAGTTGCTGGAAAAGGCGGTTTACGGGATACCAGAGATTAACCAGCAAAAGATCGCCCCGGCTTCTCTGGTTGCCAACCCTGGCTGCTACCCCACCTCAGTAATACTGGGTCTTTATCCGGCCCTGAAAAAAGGACTGATCAAGCCGGAAGGAATTTTAGTCGACAGCAAATCAGGGACCAGCGGGGCCGGCAAAACCCCCAAAGTCGAGAATCTTTTCTGCGAAGTCGCGGATAGTTTCCGGGCTTACAGTCTTGGCAGGCACAGACATACTCCTGAAATGGAGCAGGAACTTTCCAGGGCGGCCGGAACTGACATAATTATAAGTTTCAGTCCGCATCTGGTTCCCATGAGCAGGGGAATCCTCAGCACCTGTTACGCCCTGCCGGACAGAAAGATCAGCGAGGATGAGATCAGGCAGATTTATAAAAATTTTTACAGGGACAATCCCTGGGTCAGGATAATGCCCCGGGGCAAGCTTCCTGAAACAAGATGGGTCAGGGGAACCATGTTCTGTGATCTGGGTATAGTTCTGGATGAGAGATCCGGCAGGCTTATAGTGGTTTCATGCATTGATAATCTTTTTCGCGGAGCTTCTGGACAGGCTGTGGCCAACGCCAATATCATGTGCGGAATGGATCCCGGGACCGGCCTGGAACAGCTTCCGCTCATGCCCTGACAATATTCAGATCCAGGCAAAAGATTTGTATTTTCGGGTCTTTGCAGCTTCAATCCTGCCTGGAGCAGTTGTTTTCATTCAATAACACGGATTCCTGGAAAAAGGTTCCGAAATTTTGCCGGGTGTCCGTAAAAACTCATATTATGAATACTTCAAAACAGCAAACCATAAAACCTCAGAGTGGAGACAGGATCAACGGAGTGTTTTCCACTGCCGGCCAAACGGCTTCAGGGGCAGGGAAAAATCAGAAAAATTTTGATCAGCATGTTGTCGTGTTTGCTACCGAGGAGGATGACGGCAAAATCACCATCAGATCTTTGAATGAAAAATTCGTACCCAGCGGAACAGCCAAGGTTATCAGCAGACAAAATCTGTTGAAGAATTTTCTGCCGGAACCGGATATATATATGAATAAGGTTCTGCCGGCTATGCGCGAGCTTTTCAAGACTGTTGCCAGAGGCGAGCGGCATCTGCAAAACAATGAAACCTACAGCGCGGAAATGGAATTTAAATCCGCTCTGCGCATTGATGAAGAGAATATAAGGGCTACTTTCGGACTGGGACTTTCCTATCTGCAGAGAAATGATACCCAGCGAGGTGAAATAGTCTTTAAGCGTCTGGTCCGGCTTAAAGGAGCCTTTGAGCCCGAACACAAGCACATGTTTAATGAATTCGGCATAAATTTACGAAAAAATAAGATGTTTACCCAGGCTTTAAAGTATTATGCAAGGGCTGCCCAGCACAGCAGGCAGGATGAAAATCTCTTTTTTAACATGGCCAGAACTTATCATGAAGCCGGCAATACAAAACTGGCCATGAAAATGATCAGAAAAGCCCTGGATATAAACCCGGAATTTGTCCAGGCCCAGAAGCTCAGAAAGCATCTGCAGTCAAAGATATCATACAAGCCCATGAAGGCCTGAGAAAGAGTTCCCTGCGCAAGGACTTTTTCAACAAGCTGTTTGGTCTTTTGAATCCGGGGCCGGCCGAAGCTTATGGTGAATAGTTTCCTGAAATTCAGGTTTTTAACAAATCCTCAAGGTTATGCCCATATGAAAAAATCGCATCCGGAAAGCACCCGCCTGGTTCCTTCCTCAGTGTTCTTTGGACAGTATCTGTTGAATCAGGGTATTATTGACAGTTTCCAACTGGACCAGGCCATTGATTTTCAGCAGAAACACAACAAGCTGCTGGGAGAACTGGCAATAGAAAAAGGCTACATGAGTGAGGACGAGGTTGATAGATCAAAAGCTGAACAGAAAAATCTGGATCTTCCCTTTGGAGTAATCGCTGTTCATAAAGGTTATATGACCCCGGACCAGCTTGATGATCTTCTTTTCTCCCAGATTGTAAATACCACCCATGTGGGCGAGGCCCTGGTGGAGCTTGGGCATCTTCCTCCGCAAGATCTGGGAAGATATTTAAGAAAATACAACCAGGAGGAAGCCCAGAGGCTGCAATCCATTAATCAGACTTTGGATAAGATTGATGTGGATTTCCCGGTAAAAGCAGGTATCCATGCTCTGGACAGGGCTTTTATCCGTTTCGCTCACGAACATGTCAATATCGTATCGGTGGGAGAGGAACCAGACAGTGCCGGGCGCGCATGGTCTTTTATGGTCTGTATTGAAATGCGCTCCAGAGACAATCTTTGCATGGAGATTAAGCTAAGCGAATCAAATGTGCGCAAAATTGCCGGGGATTCAGCTGTCACAAAAAACGGTCCAGGCTGCGGTCCCAGGTGTCTGGGCCGGAACCTCCTGTTTTTTACCATTGTTAAAAGATATTTTGCCGCCCAGCTTATACATGATCAGTACCCGGTTGCCGGGGCAAGAATGCTCAGAAAAAGCGACCAGGATCATAGCCCGGAGAACTGTGTCCGGATTTACCTGTCGTCTCCCGCGGGAAGGTTTGAGGTCAGGCTTTTCTCTGCATCTGTCCAGGATTGATTAATAGATTCGGCTTAAACTTCAGCTGAAAAGCATGGCTTGCAGGTCCATTATGGTGGTCAGGCCGGTTTCAGAGCCCGAGTGTCTGGGAGAGAAGATGGGTTTGTATCCCAGCTTCAAGGCCTGTTTCATTCTCAGATCATGTCCCAGTACCGGTCTTATCTGACCGTTAAGGTCAACCTCTCCCCAGAAAACCGATCTTTCAGGCAGGCTGATATTTTTAAATGAAGACAAAACAGCAGCCACAAGTCCCAGATCCAGGCCGGGATCGCTGAGACGCAGTCCGCCTCCTATTTTGGTGTAAATATCTGACTGGGCCATATTCACCCCGAGTTTTTTTTCCATGACCGCCAGAAGAAGATGCAGCCTGTTCAGGTCAAAACCCAGAGCGGTCCGCCTGGGGATGGCCAGGAAAGAAGAGCTTGCCAGGGCCTGGACTTCCACGGCAAAAGGTTTCTGTCCGTCCATGGCCATAACCACGGCTGACCCGCTGAGGCCGGGATTTCTGGCCTGAAGGAAAAAAGTTGTGGGATCCTGGACCACGTTGAGGCCTTTAGTGTCCATCTCAAACATGACCAGCTCATTGGTAGGGCCGAATCTGTTTTTGACAACCCTGAGGATGCGGAAAAGGTGTTCCTTGTCTCCTTCCAGGTAAAGTACCGTGTCTACCATATGTTCCAGGATTTTTGGTCCGGCTATCTGGCCTTCCTTGGTTACATGACCCACCAGGATAACACAGGCCTGGGATTCTTTGGCTTTCTGGATAATTCTGGACGACACCGCCCGGATCTGGGAAGTTGTTCCGGGAATGGAGTCGAGTCCCGGACTGCTTATAGTCTGGACCGAATCAATAATCATGAGCCTGAGATTTTTTTCAGCGCTGAAAGGTTCGAGGATATCTTCAAGAGCATTGGTGGCAACAGCCCTGATTCCGCTGTCCAGCAGATCGAGTCTTTGGGCCCTGGAACGGATCTGGGACAGGGATTCCTCGCCGCTTACGTATAAAGAACCGCCTGAATTTTCCGAAATCGCGGCGCAGAGCTGCAAAAGAAGGGTTGACTTGCCTATGCCTGGTTCACCGCCCAGAAGTATTACTGAGCCAGGGACAATCCCCCCGCCCAGAAGCTGGTCCAGTTCTTCCATCCCTGTACTTATAAAGTCAGCTGAGGAAATTTCCGCGGATTTGATGTTTCTGGGGATATTTTCAGCAGAGTAACTGCCTGCCGGGCTGTCCGGATCTTTTTGCCGCAGTTCCATGCTGTTCCACTCTCCGCATTGGGGACATTGCCCCTGCCACCGGGGAGAGCTGGCCCTGCAGAATGTACAGACATATATGCTTTTGGTTTTCAATATGAAATCACAGCTGGCTAAGGGGTTGGGTCGCGGACTTCTATGACCTCAAGGCCGAATTCCTCTACCTCTTCAGGGGGATTGTAAAAAACAGCCATAAAAGGGACATAATCGCCCGGTTCCACCCGTTTGTTGTTGGTGAGAATCCCCAGGCGCGCCTGGAGTGTGGATTCAAGCTCTTCCTGAGATGAAACTTGAAGCTGGAACAGGGAAGCGACGTTGCCGCATAAAAATTCCTTTTCCACCACTACTGAGCCCTGGTCATCATACAAGGAAGCCTTTAGTTTAATCATGGATTTTGGCTCCTGAAAATTATTCACGGCCTGGCCTTCAATGACAAACAACTGCCCGATCTTGTCGTTGCTGACAAAATACTGGCGGATGTTGTCCAGGGAAATATCCTTGACGTCTTCTTCAGTGAATTCAGTCTGTTCAGCGGGTTCTTCTTCCTCAGGGTTGATAAAGGGAATATTAAGGCCGTTGTTGTCCATCCGGGTGTAAACAAGGTATGCACCCAGAACAAGGATTATGATTACAAAAAAGGCTATAAGAGAATTGCGTAACAGGGTCTTTCTGTCTGCAGGGGGCTGCTCAGAGGGAGTAATATCGACATTCATATCATCAGGATCCCATTCCGGTTTTGGGATGTCCTGTTTTTTCCTGCCTGAGGCCGCTCCCAGGGAAAAATCCTCTGTGGAGAAATCGTCCGAGCCGTCTTCTTCATTAAGGGCGGAAAGTTTGAACACATGCTGACATTTGGTGCAGCGTACCTTGACTTCATTCTGGAATTTTGAATCATCAAAATTGTATTTGGTATTGCAGTTAGGACACTGAACTATCATGGCTGATCTCCGGTTAGATGTCCGGTAATTATTTTTCTAAAATCAACTCAAAAATTCCGGTCAGGTTTCTGTGTTTTTCCGCGTAGTCCAAGCCGTATCCTACTATGAATCCGTGCTGCAGGACAAAACCAGCATAATCTACCTTAACCGGAACTTCTCTTCTCTCACGCTTATCAATTAACGCGCATAAATGTATGGATTCCGGATTCTTGTCCTGCAGAACTTTTTTCAGACAGACAATGGAACGCCCCGTATCAATGATGTCTTCCACAATGAGAACATGCTTGTCTTTGACTGAAATTTCCAGATCTTTGGAAAAGACCACATTGCCATTGGAAATTGTCTGATCACCATAACTGGAGATGCGGACAAAGTCCATTTCCGGCTCTATGGACAGCGATCTGATAAGATCGGCATAAAAGACCACAGCCCCTTTGAGCACGCAAACAGCAACAACCGGCCGGTCTTTAAAATCCCGGGATATTCGGGCTCCCAAATCTGTGACCCTGCTCTGAATAATGTCTGGAGTGAAAAGCGGCTTTAATTTCATTTATATCTTCCAGTCCCCGGCTGGTTACATTTCCATAAGCATGGCGATTTCATCACAATCCGGAAATTTGGGACAGCGCAGGCAGTCAGCCCATACTTTCTGAGGCAGGACATCTTTGGTTATCTCAACAAAATCCATTTTTTTAAAAAAATCCTTCTGATAGGTAAGGGTAAACACCTTGTAAATACCCAGGGTAATGGCTTCGCTGAGGCAGGAGTCTACAAGCTTCCTGCCCCATCCCCGGCTTCTGAGTTCCGGAGCGATGGCCAGGGAACGGATCTCGGCCAGATTTTCCCAGACAATACTGAGGGCGCAGCACCCCAGTATTGCAGGGCCGTCGTTTTCAGCAATGATATAGTAGTCTCTCAGATGGCTGTAAAGTTCACTGTAGGATCGGGGCAGAAGCAGTTCCTGTTTTGAATAACCCATCAGTAAACCGTGGATGGATTTGACGTCACTGATCCTGGCCTTACGTAAAAAATACTTGTTCAATTTGAGTAGCAATCCTTTTAACAGCTTGTTGAAAAAATCCTTACCCGGCAGACTCTTCAATCATGGCCGCTAGTTTTCGGGCCATCTTAACCGCGGAGACCGCGTCCGGGGCAAAGCCGTCCGCTTTGATTTTCTCAGCGTAAACTGAGGTGACTACAGCTCCTCCCACCATTATTCTGCAGGGAACCTGATTTTTCCTGACGAGGTTGATGGTTTCCTCCATCTTGACCATGGTGGTGGTCATAAGAGCTGAAAGGCCTATTACTTTTGCCTTATGTTTTTTGGCTGTGTCAACTATCTCATCAGCAGAAACATCTTTGCCCATATCGATGACATTAAAACCATAGTTTCTGAGCATCAGGCAGACGATATTTTTCCCGATATCGTGTATATCGCCTTCCACAGTGGCCATGATAACGGTGGGTCCCAGGTCCTTGTCCTCTTTTTTGAGCATGGGTTTGAGATATTCAAATCCTTTCTTCATGGTCTCAGCGCTGAGGATAAGCTGGGGAAGGAAATATTCCCTTTTTTCGTATTTTTCGCCCACAAGGTTTATGGCCGGGATCATTTCCTGGCTGACAATCTCAAAAGGGTCACGGCCGTTTTCTATTTCCTTTTCCAGAGAGGACGCAATTGTATCCGTTCTTCCTTTAAGGATGGCTTCCTGAACAGAAGAAGCAAAAGTTTGCGGTTTTGAACCGGACGGTGAGATGGAAGGCGCGGACGGCTTCCACTGGGAAAAATCCCGGGTAAATTCCCTGGCCATCTTGTCCCGGCCCAGGATGACATTGGAGGCGGCCAGTGCCTCTCTGATTCGGACCGACCCCGGGTTGGCTATGAGAGAGCTCATTCCCCAGGACAGGCACATGGACAGGAAGGTGGAGTTGATAAGTTCTCTGGCTGGAAGGCCAAAGGAAATGTTGGAGAGCCCCATGATGGTGGCAAGCCCCCATTTCTCCCGGCACTGGCGGATTACTTCCAGACAGTCTTTTCCAGCCAGTGTACTTGAAGAAAGGGTCAGGGCCAGGGCGTCAACCAGGATAAGCCTGGAGGGAATGTTCAGGTCCCGGGCTTTTTGCAGGAGCTCTTCAATGATGCCCAGGCGCTCGCCTGCTGTGGCTGGAAGATTTTTTCCTTTGAGGGGCAGTAAAATAAAAGGTGCCCCAAAGTCCCGGCACAGCGGTCCCAGGATTTCCATTTTATCCTGCTCTCCACTGATGGAGTTAACCAGAGGGCTCCCGGGATATTCAAGAAGAGTGTTTTTTATGGCCTCCTGGCTGCTGGAGTCGATGCACAGGGGAAAATCGAATTTTGCCACAAGCTCTCTGGTCAGCGCGGGCAGAAGTTTATCTTCTTCGACCATGGGCGCTCCAACATTCACGTCCAGGATATGCGCGCCCTGTTCAATCTGTTCTTCAGCCAGCTCCAGGGCCCTGGTAAATCCAAAACCCTGGAGCTGCCCGGTCAAGTCTTTTTTGCCCGTGGGGTTAATTCTTTCGCCCACCAGTACCGGCTTATAATTGAAGCCAAAATCAATACTTCTGCTTCTGGAAGTGACAACCAGACAGGAGTCTGTTCGTGATTGGGGTTTCCGGTATTTATGGTTTTCAGCAATTTTGGCCAGGGCCATGATATGCTCAGGAGTGGTGCCGCAACACCCTCCCAGAGATTTAACTCCCATTTCCAGGAAGGGTTTGAGCTTGTCTGCAAATTCTTCCGGCCCAAGTTTAAAAACAGTCCGGCCGTTTTCCAATACCGGCAGGCCGGCATTGGGCTGGATCAGCAGAGGTGTTTCCAGGCTGGGCAGCATTGAGTCAACCAGAGAAATAAAGTCGTCCGGTCCTGAACTGCAGTTGATGGCCACCATGTCAACGCCCAGGTTCTGCATTGTGTTCAGATAAACCAGAGGAGCGGTGCCGGTGAGGCTTTGGCCCTGTTCAAAGGTCATGGAAATGACTATGGGCAGATTGCAGACTTCCCTGGCGGCGATGACCACGGCTTTGGCTTCGGCCAGGTCAAAATGGGTTTCACCCAGGATAAGGTCTGCACCGCCCTGGACAAGGCCGGTAATCTGTTCTTTAAAGGCCTCCAGCATCCGGGAAAATTCCAGGTCGCCCATGGGCGGCAGCATTTTGCCGGTGGGGCCGACGCTGCCGGCAACCCAGGCCCTGGTTCCCGCAGCCTGGCGGGCTGCCCGGGCCATTTCCCGGTTGAATTCTATGGGGTTTATTTTCGGTCCAAGCTTGTATCTGGATCCCCCAAAGGTATTGGTGGTTACGACGCGCGCTCCTGAGGAAATATAAATATCGTGGATTTCCCTGATTGTCTCCGGCTTTTCCCTGCCCAGTTCCTCAGGGGACTGTCCCGGCTTCAATCCTCTGGATTGCAGAAGAGTGCCCATGCCTCCGTCGAAAATAATGATTTGATCGTTGTTTAATGTTTCCAGAAAAGTCATTTTTAAAACCTGCTGTCTGTAATCCGCATTAAGCGGGCTCAGTAAAATATTCTTGAGTCAGTGATCTTGATTTGATAAATATTAAAGAATACGGCATACTGAAATTTATTGAAAAGGACAAATAAAAACTATAAGGCTGAAAAACTGAAAAAAAGCAGCAATTCACCATAGCCATCTCTCAGTCTGAGGTTTATGTTTCTGTTGATACCAGTTTTGGGTCGCGGTTTGGTAAGACAAGCCATTGGGCAATTCCTTACACCGAATTTGATAGGCTGATAACATCTTGGAAATAATCATATTTTTAAGTATATGGTTTGCCTGAACAGAACTGATGACGGTCAAGCGTCGCATCAGCGGCGAAACATAAATCCAAGGCTGAACTTCAATTTACAGGCTGACCACGGCAGACTGTTGAAAATCTCCCAATTGGCTTTGTCGCTGCAAAAAGTTTAAACTCTTAGGTATTCTAAATACGCCCCTGTGAAACGAAAGAAGGTTTCACCCAGTGAAACAGAAGAAGGTTTCACAAGGCAGGCGGGGTAAACTTCGATCTTGAACTTTTTTTGCTTTTTATCCCGCACCCACTTGAGTCGGCAGTAATAAATTATGCCGAGAAATATTCACTCAAGTGGGTGCCGGACTGACGCTTGGAATTTTTGAACAGTCTGCCGGGTAAGGACTTTTTTTAACAAGCTGATAAGTTATGGTGAACTGATACGGAAAAGACAGAGTAACAGAGAGGTTCAGGTGAGCTCTGAAGAAAATAAGAATGAGAAAAAGATAGACTCCAAGATGAGTCCGGAAGACAAAAAAAAGGCTGAAAAGGTTATCAAGGATATTTGCGCAAGGCCAGACTCCACACCTTCGGTCAGAGATCCTCTGAGGATATATATGCGTGAACTGGGGAGGTTTCCGCCCTTGTCCACAGAAGAAGAATTTGAACTGGCCAGGCGTTTTCGGGAAGAAGGAGATCATGACGCGGCCCTTAAGCTGGTAACCTCCAATCTGCGTCTGGTAGTCAGAATTGCCATGGAATTTCAGCGTAAATGGATGAAAAACGTGCTGGATTATATCCAGGAGGGCAACGTCGGGCTTATGAAGGCTCTGAAAAAATTTGATCCGGACAAGGGGATCAAGTTTTCCTATTACGCCGCTTTCTGGATCAGGGCTTATATACTGAAGTTTATCATGGATAACTGGAGAATGGTTAAAGTAGGAACCACCCAGGCACAGCGCAAGCTCTTTTACAATCTGAGTAAAGAAAAGCAAAGACTGGAATCCTTGGGAATCTCTGCTGATGCAGATACCATATCCCAGAATCTGGACGTTTCCGCATCCGACGTTGTGGAGATGGGTCAACGGCTGGGCCAGCATGATCTGTC
>JAWOGL010000054.1:0-4147 GCA_046496945.1 Desulfonatronovibrio sp. | reverse complement strand
GGAATCTTGTTTCACACGGGAAAAATGATGGATCGCGGTTTTGAACACCGCTGAAACTGGCTACATCCTTTAATCTGACCGAGTAAGCATTTTGCGGCAGAAGAACAGCCGCCATGATTATCATGGCCAAGAGGCTGATTTTAATACATATAATTTGTCGCATAGTTATCTTTCCTGATTGCTGGTTCAATTTCCGGGCTTCCGGACCCAAAATACAAAGTAAAGCTAAGAAAATTCTGATAAAAAGTGACCCTCAATCATGCCTTTAAAACGGCCAGACCCGGTCCAGCAGCTGAGTCAGCCAGCCCGGCTTTTGTTTATCCGCGACTATGCCCTTGCCGTAAACTTCTATATGAGCGTCAGCCAGGTGTGTGGAGCGAATTGAATTATCAGAAGCCACATCCCTGGATCTGGCCAGACCGCGGACAACAATAATCTGATTTTCACCGTTAACCTTGATGTTGCGGGCCCCTTCAATCTGCATAACTCCGCCTTCCATAATCCTGACCACCCTGGCGGAGATGCTGGCGGTGACGCTGGTGTTCCTGGTAGTAGTTCCGGAACCCTCAAAATCACTTACCGAGCCGGCCTGAACCAGTGGAGTGCTTCCAACCGATCCCTCCGGACCAAGTCCAGGGAGCAACCCGCCTGTAGCCGCGTCAAGGGGCAGGGCGTTTATACTGCCTTGTCCGAAAAAGCTGTTCACTCCCAGATTCAGGTTAGAATCCTTTTCAGTGGTGGTGGTGGCCCCGTTGCTGGCACTGGAAGATTCAACAATATGAACCATCACCAGATCACCTACCTGCCTGGCCCGGTTATCACTGAACAAAAATTCAGACCTGCCCTGCTGAAACAGGGACGGCGTTTCCATCTGAACATTTTCATGGGAATCAATATATGGTTCAGGAGCGTATGAGGGAGCAGTGGTTGGCTTCTGCTGAACCGGAGCGCAGGCAAAAAGCCCCCCGCCCGCGATTATCAATAAAATATACACTGTATATGATTTCATAAGCTTCCTCTTTTCTTTGACATGTTCGGACTGAAACAAATTATAAAGCAGCATATTTATTCCCCTTTGCTCTGTGTCCTCTGTAAATTCTGTGGTAATATATCTTCATTATTTCTTGTTCTTTGTGACCTGGTGAAACAAAGGAAATTTAACAGTGTGTTGAAAAAGTCCTTATCAGGCTTACATAAACCCCCTGATATTTTACTTCCCACATCAGCGCACAATAATGGTCCCGCCGTCCTGAACCGTGCCTGCTATTTCCTTTCTGCTGCGCATATTCCTGACCATTATACTGTCGCCTTTCTGTCCGTCCTCAAGGACTTCCACCGGTACAGACAGAGTCACGTTACCGCCTTCATACACCAGATTGGCCCGATCTCCTCTGCTGACCACAGGCACTGTCTGAAGAGCCCTCTGCAGTATGGGCTGGCCCTGACCAATGGATGATCTGACCCGCCACGGCCCGGTTCTGCCGTCCCAGACATCGTCTCTTAGATAGGCAAGGTTTTTTCTCTCAAAACGCACGTCCCGGGGCCCGACAACATCCCCTCTGTTCAGAGGCTTGGAAGCGCAGGCCACTGTCATCCAGACATCGGCAAAAACATTTCCGGAAAGGCGTTTGCTTACTGCACCATGGGCATCAACAATACTTATGCGCAGGGTGTTTCGACCCGGAGCCGGATCAGTAGATGTCTGAATCTCAATCTGCTCATAAGCGTTCTCCAGATATACAGGTGCGGGCAGTCTGAAATCGCGAAATTCAATTTTTTCGCCCATGTCTCTCATTCTGGGCATGAGATAGTCAGTAACCATGGAGGCCAGTTCATCATGACTGTACACCTTTGCCCCGCGCTGAAATGTTATTTCCTGAGGGATTATACTGTTTCGGGCAATGTCTTTATCCACGGATGTCAGCCGGTCCATAACCTGAGCCCTGGGCAGGACTATACGCTGTCCCGGCTCAGGAGCTCTCCAGAGCTTCAACTCTCTGACCTCAGACCATCTTTCTCTGGCTTTGTCTGTCCTGGGTTCGGCGATATGACCAAAAGTAACCACGTCATCCGACAGGGCTATATGCTCGCTTATCCAGTAATGGCTGGACCCGGCCTGGGCATTGAGACTGAAAAAGACAGTCATCAGCAGCATCAGACAGGTAATCCCGGCTTTAATCGATTCTATGTGATAATTTTTCATGGGCGCGTCACCGTTTTTAATTGACCTTATTAAAATATCGCTGGATACTTATCTTTTTGCGTTAAACCCCTGAGATCAATTTAATCCGTTATCTCTTGAGCTGATTGGCTATCTGAAGCATCTGATCCGACGTGGTAATGGCTTTGGAGTTAATCTCATAAGCCCTTTGTCCTACTATCATGTTGACCATCTCCTCGACCATTTCGACATTGGACATTTCCAGAACCCCCTGAGCCAGGGACCCGAAATTGTTTTCCCCGGGAACACCTTCAACAGCCGCTCCTGAAGCCTCGGTCTCTACATAGAGGTTGCGCCCCATACTTTTAAGACCGGCCGGATTCACAAAATTATACGTGGGGATATCCACTCCAGCCAGTTCTTCGCCCGCCTTATCCAGGCATGAAAGCCGGCCCTGTTCGGTAACCACGATATTTACCGTATCATCAGGTACATTGAATTCAGGCTGCAAGGGATAACCATTCGCGGTTACAATCCGTCCGTCCTGGTCCAGTTTGAAAGCCCCGGCTCTGGTATAAGTAACCTCATCATTGGCCATGATCTGGAAAAAACCATCGCCTTCAATGGTCAAATCAAGAGGATTGTCTGTTCGCTGAAAATCACCCTGGGAAAAAAATTTATGTACTGCAAGAGGCCTCACCCCCATACCGACCTGAATACCTGTCGGGATTCTGTCACCGGTCATGTTTTCAGTCCCGGCGATCTGCAAATTCTGATAGACCATGTCTTCGAATTCAGCCCTGCTCTTTTTAAATCCGGTTGTATTCACGTTAGCCAAATTATTGGCTGTAACATCAATATTCATTTGCTGGGCAGCCATCCCGGATGCCGCGGTCCAGAGTGAGCGCATCATGATATTTTCTCCTTAACTTTTTGTTTTATTATATATTTTTAATAATTATATTGAAGTATTATCAATAGCTGTTTTTCTACCTGGTGGTTCCCACATCCCTGATAAGCTGCTGATCCTTTTCCTGAGTCGTATTGATTACTTTCTGCATGGCCTCAAAGTTACGCATGGTACTGATCATATTGACCATTTCGTAAACTATTTCCACATTGGAATCCTCAAGATAGCCTTGTTTAACAAGAGTATTCTCGGCAGGACCGGGCTGCGCGTCCACTCCTTCCTTGACTCTTAGAAGCTGACGTCCCATTTTTTCAAGAACGTTTAAATCATCAAAATTGACCACATTTATGACGTCCAGGATTTCACCGTCAGCTGATACCTGCCCGTCTTCACTGACAACGATATCAACCGCGTCTTCCGGGATAACAATGGGGCCGGCTTCACCCAGGAGTTGAAACCTCTGTCCGGTGATCAACGCTCCGGTCTCTGGATCCCGGTAAAACGACCCATTCCTGGTATAAGCCACTTCTCCTTCAGGCGTCTCAACCTCAAAAAATGCTTCGCCGGTCAGAGCCATATCCAGCTGGTTGCCTGTATTTTTAAGCCCCCCCTGTTCAAAATTCAGATGGGCAGGACTCACCCTGGTCTGACTTCTCAGGTTTGTTTCCGGCCACAGAATGCGGTCTTCCAGAGTGGTGTTGGGATCGGCATAGTCAGATACATATCTGACAAATACATCCTCAAAAGCTACCTCGCCCCGCTTATATCCAGTGGGATTGGCGTTGGGCAGATTATTGGAAATTATATTCATTCTTGCTTCCTGACTCATGGCGCCAAAAAAAGCACTGTACATACTGTCCTGCATATTTTTTCCTCCTGCTTCCTGACAAGCAAATTGCAGGCCAATACAACTATTCCATCCTGGAAAAAGACTGGTATCCCGTTAAAAAGAATCTGTCTTGACGCAGGACTTAATAATTTTATGTTTTGGTAATATATCTGGAGAGCGGGCAGCAAAAAATTTTAAATTTCTTGTTTTTGAAAGATTATTAGAGGCAAGCCTATGCAGGAGAGAA
>JAWOGL010000264.1:0-7729 GCA_046496945.1 Desulfonatronovibrio sp. | reverse complement strand
TCAGGCTTGAAAGTCCTGTAGTTTATGGTCTCCGGTTTTTTTACCTCACCAAAAGACCATTCTCTAATTTTTTCGGGAGAAGCAATTCTTATCTTGATTCCCTTGAGTTCTTTACCGGAAATTGTTGTGGTACTTGATGACCTCTGTGAGAAAAGATCGTCTAAACTCATATCCACATCCTCATTTATATATGTAAAAAGTTTTTTATCTTTGTAAGTCTTTAGATCCAGGAATTATAATATCAGTTCCTGGACTTTTTTTTCTCATCCCGGAGCAGATCAACGTCCAGGCCCAGAGCCATGAGCTCTTTAACCAAAACATTAAATGATTCCGGCATTGCAGATTCAAGAAAGTTATTACCCTTTACAATCTTTTCGTACATATTAACCCTGCCGGTAACATCATCGGATTTGACAGTGAGAAACTCCTGGAGAAGATATGCGGCTCCATAGGCCTCAATGGCCCAGACCTCCATCTCTCCCAGCCTCTGGCCTCCAAACTGCGCCTTGCCGCCCAGGGGCTGCTGAGTGACCAGCGAATAGGGACCGGTGGAACGGGCGTGAATTTTTTCATCAACAAGATGGTGAAGCTTGAGAATATACATGTAGCCCACAGTCACCCTGTTTTTGAAAGGAACACCGGTTCTACCGTCATAAAGGACGGATTTGCCGTCGTTGCTTAAACCTGCCCGTTCAAGCCAGGACCAGATTTGATCTTCTTTGGCCCCGTCAAAAACAGGTGTTTTGGTAATAATTCCGGATTTGAGCTCTCGAACCGCGTTTACAAAGGATTCATCGTCCATGCTCTCGGCCAGTTCATCGATTTCAGGCGAATTAAATACTTCACTGATCTCTTTGCGCAGATGCTGTACATCCACTCCTGAATCAAGCATAGCCGACATTTGCACCCCAAGTTCTTTGGCGGCCCATCCCAGATGAGTCTCCATAATCTGGCCGATATTCATACGCGAGGGCACTCCAAGAGGATTGAGAACAATGTCCATGGGAGTTCCATCTGCGAAAAAGGGCATGTCTTCTTCTGGAAGGATGCAGGAAACAACACCCTTATTACCATGCCTGCCAGCCATTTTATCGCCGACGTTAAGTTTTCTTTTAACCGCCAGATAGACCTTGACCATCTTGGTAACACCCGGGGGAAGATCATCCCCTTCCATGACCTTATCTCTCTTCTGGCTGTACATATTCTGAATCAGTCTGAGCTGATTATCATAAGTCCGGATTATATCGGCAACAGCTTCATTAACTTCCTTGCCTGCAAAAGCCCCGGCAAGTTTTTTGACCGGAATAACCTCCAGATCATTTCGTTGCAGAATCTGATTTGCTTCAGCAAGCACCTGACCCTTTTTCCGGCCCATTATAGTTATTCCCAGCCTCTTTCCAGAAACCGCGTTCCATATCTTATCACGAATCTGGTCAGTAACCGAGGCTATATGGATCTTCTCCCTTTGAATCAAATTATCCATTTCAGCATCTTCAATGGCCTGGGTGCGTTCATCCTTACCAGTGGAACGACGGTTAAACACCTTAACATTGATTACTGTACCCTCAATTCCCGGCGGCACTTTGAGAGATGTATTTTTAACATCTCTGGCCTTATCTCCGAATATCGCCCGGAGCAGCCGTTCTTCCGGAGTAAGCTGTGTCTCTCCCTTGGGAGTAATTTTACCCACAAGTATATCATCCTGCTTGACCTTGGCTCCGATCATAATGATACCGCTTTCGTCCAGGTCCTTAAGCATATCCTCACTTACGTTGGGTATGTCCCTGGTAATTTCTTCGGGGCCCAGTTTGGTATCTCGGGCTATAACATCGAATTCCTCGATGTGAACGGATGTGAACACGTCATCCTTGACCATTCTCTCTGAGATCAGAATGGAATCCTCAAAATTATATCCACACCAGGGCATGAATGCCACCAGCAGATTTTTACCAAGAGCGAGCTCTCCGTCCAGAATTCCGGGTCCATCAGCCAGGACAGTACCCTTTTTTACCTTTTCCTGGGGCAGTACTCTTGGTTTCTGGCCAAAACAGCTGTTCTGGTTTGATTTATGAAACTTCTGAAGATCGTAACATATAGTATCTCCCTTATGAGCAGAGATTTCAGTGTCATAGCTGACAACAATCTTGTCCGCGTCCACGTACCTGACCACTCCCTCTTCTTCAGCCATTACACAGCTTCCGGAATCTCTTGCTACAATACCTTCCATGCCTGTACCCACCAAAGGCTGCTCTGACCTTAAGAGCGGGACTGACTGACGCTGCATATTGGATCCCATAAGAGCGCGGTTTGCGTCGTCATGCTCCAGAAAAGGTATGAGCGCGGACGAAATGGAAACAATCTGGCTGGGAGAAATATCCATTAGAGTCACTTCTTCTTTGGGAACAAGATTAAACTCACCGTGAATTCTTGCTGAAACAAGTTCTGTAGTGAAATTACCATTATCATCCAGCGGGGCATTGGCCTGAGCAATAACTTCGCCCTGTTCTCTGGAGGCATCCAGATACACAATTTCATTTGTGACCCGCCTGTCTTTAACAATTCTGTAAGGGGTCTCTATAAATCCGAAATCATTAACCTGGGCATGGGTGGTAAGAGATACAATCAATCCGATATTAGGGCCTTCCGGGGTTTCAATAGGACAAATTCTCCCGTAATGACTGGGATGAACATCCCTGACCTCAAAACCTGCTCTCTCTCTGGTCAAGCCTCCGGGTCCGAGGGCCGACAGTCTTCGTTTGTGAGTAACTTCGGACAAAGGATTGGTTTGGTCCATGAACTGAGACAGCTGGGAAGTTCCAAAAAATTCTTTGAGAACTGCTGTAACCGGCTTGGGATTTATAAGATCGTGAGGCATTAGGGTTGCCACTTCCTGCAGACTCATGCGCTCTTTAACTGCTCGCTCCATGCGCACCAGTCCGATACGATACTGGTTTTCCACCAGCTCGCCAACAGGTCTGACCCTTCTGTTTCCTAAATAGTCAATATCATCAGCTGGACCATGTGAATCCTTGAGCCTGGAAAGATGTTTGATGACTCTGAAAACATCTTCATTGGACAATGTTCTGTAATCCATGGGCAAATCCAGACCCAGCCTGGAATTAAGCTTATATCTGCCCACGGGCGAGAGGTCATAATAATCAGGGTTCCTGAACAGATTATCAAAAAAGTTTGAAGCTATTTCAGGAGTGGGAGGTGAGCTGGGCCTGAGTCTTTTGTATATTTCGACCTGGGCTTCCAGCATGTCCTTGGTCTTGTCCAGCTTGAGAGTGTCCCTGATGGAGGAAGAAACGTCCTGGCCCGAAGTATAAAGTATCTGAATTTCCTTTATTCCTGAGTCCATAATATTCTGAATCAGATCCACGCTCAGGGCGTCGCCGATTTCAGCTATAACCTCACCGGTTTCAGGATGAACAAGGTCGTGGGCTATAAACTGATCAGCAAGCTGGGATTGATCAATTTCAATATATTCTATGCCGTCTTTGATCAGGTTTTTCCAGGCCCGCTTGGTTATGGGCTTGTTTTTTTTCACTACTATATTGCCCTGACTGTCCTCTATATCAACAGCGGCATTTTCCTTGCGGTAGTGGTCGGGAACTATCTTGCGAAGAGTTTTTCCGTTTTTAAAACGAATAGTTTCTTTATCATAAAAATAGTTTAGTATATCTTCATTGGTCATTCCCATGGCTTTCATAAGAATGGTGGCATACATTTTACGTCTGCGATCTATGCGCACATAGAATATATCCTTGTGATCAAATTCAAAGTCCAGCCAGGAACCACGCATGGGAATAATTCTGGAACTGTACAGCACCTTGCGGCTGGAATGGCTCCGGCCTGAATCATGTTCGAATATTATTCCGGGGGATCTCTGAAGCTGATTAACTATTACTCTTTCGGTGCCGTTGACAACAAAAGTGCCTTTACTGGTCATCAGAGGAATGGTGCCGAAATATATATCCTGCTCCTTAATATCCCTTACAGTTCTATTCCCGGTTTCTTCATCAACATCCCAGACAATAAGTTTAACTTTGATGCGAATAGGAGCTTCCAGAGAAAGGCCCTTGTTCAGACATTCACTTAGATCATATTTAGGCTGGGCTATCTCGTAGCTTACAAATTCCAGGGTTGCTGTTTTGTTAAAATCTTCTATGGGAAAGACGGAACGAAATACTCCTTCCAGACCTTTTTCGGGCCGGCTGGCCGGATCAACGTCATCCTGAAGCAGTAGTTTATAGGAATTGAGCTGAAGATTTAGAAGATGCGGGACTTCCAAAGCATACTTAATCTGGCCGAAATTTTTGGTGAAAAGTGCCATACTATCCTCGCGTAAAAATGAGATTCTTTATATAAATCCTTGTGCGACAAAGATTTGTTTCTGAGACGGCAAAACAAAAAAATAAATATTAATAAAACTTTTTATGTTTACCAGGGAAAAGTGAGTGCTTCATTATTGCATTTTGGATATTGAAGTGAACTAAGCGGACTGACTACGAATTCCGGAACTGGATTTTGAAGAATTAACATATATTTTTAATTATTATCTATTCTCTTCCAAATAAGTCAATGTTGCTTGATGAGAAAACTTTGAAACAGATCAGCCTGGTTTATGTCATCTGCAATTTTAAATTTAATCTAGTAATTTAAATGCTTTACCAAAGCAAATAGTTTAGAGAGCACAAGTATCCGTTGATTATGTGCTCTCTAAACTAAAAAAAGTATGCAACATGCGTTGCCTGAAAAGTTGTTACTTGATTTCTGCTACCGCACCTGCTTCCTCAAGCTGTTTTTTAGCTTCTTCAGCGTCATCCTTGGATACAGCTTCCTTGATGGCGGAAGGCAGCTCATCAACTTTGGCCTTTGCTTCTTTCAGGCCCAGGCTGGTCAAAGCGCGCACAGCTTTGATAACCGCAATCTTATTGCCACCAATCTCTTTGAGTACCACATCAAATTCAGTCTGTTCTTCTTCTTCAGCTCCTGCTTCAGCTCCTGCTCCTGGAGCAGCAGCCATGGCAGCCACAGGGGCAGCTGCGGATACTCCGAACTTTTCTTCAAGTTCCTTTATGAACTCGGAAAGTTCAAGTACGGTCATATTGGAAATAAATTCTATCACCTGTTCTTTGTTAACATCAGACATTATAAATCCTCCTAAAATTTTATTCTTTGGCTCGTTATTGTTGTTCTTTTTGATCTTTGATGCCATTCAGGGCATAAAGCATACCCCTGATCATATTGGCAAACAGACAAACAAAATTAGTCGGCACGGCATTCATGGTACCAAGGGTTTTGGCCAGCAATTCGTCTCTTCCGGGCAACTCAGAAAGGTCTTTAAGAGAAGCGGCTTCAAGGAATTTTCCGTCAAGACTGGCAAACCTGGTCTGAAACTTTTTGCTTTTCTTCTCAAAATCGACCAGTACTTTTGCAGCTACTACAGGATCATCAAAACCAAACGCCACTGCACAGCATTCTTTGAATTTGTCTTTGATAACATCATGGGGAGAATCATCAAAGGCAATTCTGGCCAGCGTATTTTTGACCACCTGATACTCAACATTATTTTCCCGTAAAGCACTTCTCAACCGGGTCATTTCCTCAACCGACAGACCTTTAAAATCGGTCACAACAGCAATACAGGCCTGTTCAGCCTTACTGCGTATGTTTTGAATAATTGCGGCCTTTTCATCTCTGTTCACTGGATCACCTCACTTCTTCTCAAATATTGAGCCAAAGCAGCCTCGACAGGGAATTAAGGGATATCTCCCACCTGTTTTCTCTGACTCTTGAAAAATACTTATAAATATTGCAGAAAATTTGCTACTCGCCTGCTCGTTTCAGGCTGGCTGAGTCGATTTTAATCCCGGGCCCCATGGTAGTGGAAACCGCTACCCCTCTGAAATATGCACCCTTAGCAGTGGATGGCTTAAGTTTTTGAAGGGTGTCAATGAGAGTTTTAAGATTATCCAGAATCTTTTCCGGACCAAAAGACACTTTTCCAAGAGGAGCGTGAACTATCCCTGCCTTGTCAACTTTAAATTCAACTTTGCCGGCTTTAAGCTCCTGAATCGCCTTGGCAAGATCAAAAGTTACTGTTCCTGTCTTGGCATTAGGCATCAGTCCTCTCGGGCCCAAAACTCTTCCGATTTTTCCGACCTGGGCCATCATATCAGGAGTCGCGACTGCTTTGTCAAATTCCAGCCATCCTCCCTTGATCTTTTCAACGAGATCTTCCCCGCCTGCTTCATCTGCTCCGGCTTCCAGGGCTTCAGCCTCTTTTTCGCCCTTGCAGAATGCAATAACACGGACATCTTTACCAAGACCGTGAGGAAGACTCACCGCGCCCCGAATCATCTGGTCAGCATATTTAGGATTTACACCCAGTCGAACTGAAACATCCACAGTCTCATCAAAGTTGGCATAGGATGTTTCCAGAGCCAGACGAACTCCTTCATTTATCTCCAGTCTCTGATCTGTATCTACTTTTGATTTGGAATTATTATATTTCTTACCATGTTTCGGCATTGGCGTTTTACCTCATTGGAACTATTTTTCTACCTCAATTCCCATACTTTTGGCAGTTCCCATTATAGTTTTTACAGCAGCGTTAACGTCAGCCGCATTAAGATCGGGCATCTTCAATTGAGCAATCTCCTGAACCTGATTCTTGGTTACTTTGCCCACCTTGTTTTTGTTCGGCTCCCCCGAACCTTTATCCAGCTTGGCCGCCTTAAGTAAAAGAACCGGCGCGGGCGGAGTCTTGGTGATAAAACTAAAGGATCTGTCCTGATAAACTGTTATCACCACGGGAATTACCATCCCTTTATTATCCTGAGTCTTGGCATTGAATGACTTGCAGAATTCCATGATATTCACACCATGCTGCCCAAGTGCTGGACCTACTGGTGGAGATGGATTTGCAGCTCCGGCTGGTATCTGCAGTTTGATTTTTGCCATTTCTTTTTTGGCCATTTATTATACCTCTGAATTTCAGCTTTTTGAAACCTGAACAAAATCTAGCTCAACAGGAGTCTGTCTGCCAAATATGGACACTGACACCTTAAGCTTTCCTTTATCATAATTAACATCTTCAACAACACCGTTGAAGTTGGCGAAAGGCCCGTCAATAACCCTTATCTCGTCTCCTCTGACAAAATGAAATTTGGGCCTGGGCTGTTCCTTGCGGGTCTGGACTGTTGTCAAAATCTTTTCAGCTTCTTTACCTGTCAGGGGAGCAGGGCGGTTTTTACCGCCTATGAAACCTGTGACCTTGGGTATAGATTGCACTAGATGCCAGGACTCATCGTTCAAAATCATTTTGATCAAAACATAACCTGGAAAAAACTTTCTGGTTGACGTTTTTTTCTGTCCCTTAATAAGTTCAACAACTTTTTCGGTGGGGACGACAATTTCTTCGATGCAGCCTTTATCCTGCCCCGTTCTCATCATTTCTCTGATGGTACGCTCTACACGCTGTTCATAGCCTGAATAGGTGTGCAATATATACCATCTGGATCTGGGTGCTGTTTCTTCCATAATTCCTTCTAAGGCAAAATTACCCTGACCAGCCTGGATAAGCCAAAATCTATAACTCCCAGATATATGGATATCACTATAACCAGAACAACAACGGCAAGTCCGGTGGTCAGTGTCTCCTTTCGGGTGGGCCATGTAACTTTCTTCAGCTCTCCCTTGACTTCCTCAAGGTATTCCTTGC
>JAWOGL010000211.1:0-5575 GCA_046496945.1 Desulfonatronovibrio sp. | reverse complement strand
CCCGGATACCAGTAAGTCATGAGGGAAGTGATCAGAATCAGGTCCGGGACCGGATAGAGCCTCGACATGGCGGACAGAGCACTTGAACGCGACAGGCCATACCGGCTGAATTTTCTGGGAACATCCTTTAGGACAAAAGGTTTGGGCAGGCCTGTCTTGGGATAAGGCCCTTTGCCGGTATTTCTGGGGGCAGGCCAGCCCGAAAGAGAAAGCTCTTTGTCCATGAGATCCAGCAGGGCGGTATCGCTTCCTGAGCGGGCAAACATGTCCAGGCATGTTAAAAGCCCCACAGGCCTGGACCAGACATTATAGGCGGCAAAGTCATAGACCCAGGGGTTTATGCCCAGAACTGCGGGACTGCCTGGTTTACCTGAGGACTTCCAGGTAATGGACTGCTTTTTCTGCCTCATCTGATTCAGGATCCTGTTCAATTAACCGGGCAAACAGACTCTTGGCCTCCCGCTCCAGGCCGTGCCTGACCAGCTCTTCAGCCAGCATGAGCTTGAGATAACTGCTGTCCGGCCTGGCATCGACTCCCAGCCGCAGGACGTCCAATGCCTGTTCATGCCTGCCGGTTTTTCTGAGCAGAAAAGCTTTTTGGGGATAAAGAGGAATGTAGCGCCGGTTCTTCTCCAGTCCCAGGGTGGAATAAACCAGAGCCTGGTCATATTCTCCCTGTTCAGCCAGAAGATCTGCCATATTATAGGCTGCAAACTCAGGAGTCATATAGTCTTCCAGACCCAGAGCCCGCTTGAAAGCCTGCCTGGCCTTTTCAAACTCGCCAACCACCTGCCTGACCTGACCCAGATTATTCCAGGCATCACCAAAATCCGGATCAAGGGCCACGGCTTGTTCATAGGCCTGAACTGATTTTTCATGATCACTCAAAAGTTCATACGCGACGCCCAGGAAAAAATAGAGCATGGGATCATCCGCAGCTTCACCCTGCACCATCTTAAGCTGTTCCAGGGCCATTCTGGGCTCGGCTTCCACCAGATACATTTCCGCCAGATCAAGACGGCTTTCCACCTCCTGGGGAGGCAGAGCCGCTTCCTGATCCGGAGTATGGGCGCATCCGGACACCAGCACAAGAATCAGAAGAAAAGACAATCTTATCATGACAGGTTGTTTTTATATCACCTTGTTCAGGGCATATTCAATAATGGCTTCAGCGCCTCTGGCCTGCAGACGGGGAACCAGATCCCGGACCTGATCCTCCTCCACCACTATCTCCACGGAAAGCCAGTCTGTATGGTAGAGATTAGCCACGGTGGGAGCGGTCATGCTGGGCAGAAGCTCCATAACCGCGTCCATCCGGTCCTGGGGCACATTCATTTTGAGTCCCACCAGCCTGTCCGCCCTGAGAGCACCGTGCAGAAGAGTATTGATAGTCTCGATCTTGCCTCTTTTCCAGGGATCCTGCCAGACCTTTTTATTGGCAATTAACTGGGTGTTGGTCTGAAGCAGTTCGGCAATAATCCTGAGACCATGAGCCTTTATGGTTGTTCCGGTTTCGGTTACTTCAACAATGGCGTCGGCCAGCCCTTCAACCACCTTGGCTTCGGTTGCCCCCCAGGAAAATTCAACTTCTACCGGTATCCCTGCGTTTTTAAAATAATTGTAAGTAAAATTTCTGAGTTCTGTGGCTATTTTTTTTCCGGCCAGATCCTCAGGCCTTTTATATGGAGAATCACCGGCCACGGCCAGGACCCATCTGGCAGGCCTGTTGCTTACCTTGGAATAAACCAGATCTGAAACCACCACCACATCGGATTCATTTTCCATAATCCAGTCTTTCCCGGTCAACCCGGCATCCATGGTTCCGTTTTCAACATATCTGGATATTTCCTGGGCCCGGCTTAAGGAACAGATCAGCTCCCGGTCATTGACCTCTGGAAAGTAATTGCGGTGGTGGGGCCTGATTTTCCAGCCTGCTCTGGCAAAAAGACGAATAGTGGCCTCTTCCAGGGAACCCTTGGGAATTCCAATCTTTAACACCTTATCATTGCTCATTTATTGTAAACCTCCTTGGGATCAAAAACCATTTCTTCACAGACTTCAAATCCATTCTCCGCGGCCCTGGTAAAAAAGCAGCTCTTGTATCCCTTATGACAGGCTGCTCCGCCAATCTGTTCAACCTTGTAAAGAATAGTGTCCAGGTCGCAGTCTACCCTGATTTCCTTTATCTTCTGAACATGGCCCGAGGTTCCGCCCTTATGCCAGAGAGTGTTTCTGCTCCGGCTGAAATAATGGGCTTCCCGGGTCTCCAGAGTTTTGTCCCAGGCTTCCTCATTAACGTAGGCAAGCATAAGCACCTCTCCGGTTCCATTTTCCTGAACAACAGCAGGCAGCAAACCATTGCCTTTTGCAAAATCCGGTTTCAAAACAAAGCTCCTTTTAGCAGTCTGTTAAAAAAGTCCTTACCAGGCAGGCTGTTCAAAAATTCCAAGGGCAAGAAGCAAAAAAAGTTCAAGGTCGCAGCGTATTTAGGATACGTAAGAGTTTGAACTTTTTGCAGCGACAAAGCCAATTGGGAGATTTTCAACAGTCTGTTAGATCTATATTAATTTATTGTCCAAGCTCCCGGCCTTGAGCTGGCCGCAGGCAGCAAAAATATCCGCGCCCATGCTTTTGCGAAGCATGACCGTAAGTCCTCTGGATCTTAAAAAATCCTGAAATCTGTTTATGGTTTCCTCATCTGAGGATTCAAAGACCGGATCACTGCCCGGATTAAACTTCAACAGATTGATCTTGCATTTAACCCTGGACAGTTTTTTGATCAGCTTCCCGGCATGAGCCAGGGAATCATTTACTCCTTTGAGCATGACGTATTCTATGGTTATCCTTTCCCTGGGCGCCAGAGGATAACTTTCCAGGTCGGCAATAAGATCATCAAGCTCGTACCTGGAAGCACCGGGCATAATTTTTCTTCTGAGTTCCTGCTCCGGGGCGTGCAGAGAAACCGCCAGCAGAGCTGTGGCGGACCGGCCGAAATCTTCCAGGTTTTTCCTGATCCCCACCGTGGACAGGGTCACCTTGCGTCTGGAAAAATCAAGGGCGTCCGGGTCCCTGATTATGCCCAGGGCCTTTCTGACCTGACCCCAGTTAAGAAGCGGCTCTCCCATGCCCATAAACACCAGATTGCTTACAGCCAGGGGATCCTGGTTTTCAGCCAGAAATTTCCTGGCGGCCAGAACCTGTCCGGCTATCTCCGCGCAGGTAAGATTTCTTTCAAATCCCATTTTGCCGGTACTGCAGAAAAGGCATCCCAGTGGACAACCCGCCTGGGTGGACACGCACTGGGTATAATGACCTCCGCTGGGAATAAGCACGCTTTCAATCACCTTGCCGTCACCAAGGTCGAACAGAAACTTCCTTGTACCGTCAGTGCTTTGCAGGGCCTGCCTGACTTCAGGCGGGGATACCTGATACTTCTGCCCGAGTTTTGTCCGGAGTACTTTGGAAACATTGGTCATCAGCTCAAAATCGCTGACTCCCCGTCCCCATATCCATTTCATTATCTGTTTGCCCCGGTAAGAGGGCTGGTCCATGGATTTGAGCATTCCCTCAATATCTTTAAAATCCAGGTCAAGAATGTTGTCTATTGAATCTTCTCCTTCTTCTGATAATGCATGACAAAGTCTATGGCTTCAGGCACAGAGGAAACATCTCCGGATACCTGGGCCTCCAGCAGGGCGTCCCGGATAATTCCCACGGCCGGACCCGGATTGATGCCGGTAAAGTCCATTATTTCATGGCCGTTGAGCAGAGGCTCCAGCATTTCCTCGGACAGGTCGGTCCTGTCCAGCATCTTTATATTATGATTGAATTCTTTATAACTGCTGTTTCTGGCCTTGATATCAGCCCTGGCCATTTCTATAAGGCGGGGATACTCATCCAGGGCCTTGAATCTTCTTATGCCCTTGTCCGTGAGCATAAAATGAAAACGCATGTGATGGCGGACCAGATGACAGATGAGGTCCACTTCATCCGTGTTGAACCGCAGCCTTTTGAGAATCTTACGGGTTACTTTAGCCCCGATGCGGTGATGCTGGTAAAAGCTGATACTGCCTTCAAAGTACTCACCGGCAAACAGCTTGCCCACATCATGAAACAGGCAGGCCATGGTCCCGTACCAGTCATAGGGGAGCTCCTCAGGATAGCGCTTCATGGTTTCAATGGTATGATTCCAGACCGATTCTTCTTCTCCGTCAGGATTTTTTATCTGCTTCACCCGGCTAAGGGAAGCCAGCTCAGGCACAAGTCCGTGCAGAATCATGCTTTCAAAAAGCAGCTGGACAAAACTGTGCATATTTTCAGCCTCCACCTTGCGCCACTCATCCATAAAGTCGGTCACGGAAACATAATCAAGGACCCGGCGGCTGGCCCTGACCACAGCCAGCCAGGTATTTCCCTCAATGGGCAGGTGATAGTTGGCCGAGAACCGCAAGGCCTTGATGGCCCGCAGATAGTCTTTTTTTAAAGTTTCATCGGGTATGCCCTCCAGACAGATATGTCCGGAGTCCAATTGTTCGAATCCGTCGTATATGTCCTGGGCAGCAGGGATATACGGGCAGGCCCAGGACAGGGGGAGCTCTCCCACCTGCTCAAGCCGCTTGACCAGCCTGGGGGTCAGCCTGGCAATGGTCCCGTCGGTATATGAACTTTCAATTATGTCCGCCGGGAAAAAATTATAAATAACATCGCCCTGCTTTAAACGCCCGAAAGACTCTGAAGACGGCGGCTCCTCAAGGCTGGGAAAAAGTTTGGCCAGACCCTCAATATCCAGCTCCGTACAGATATCAACTTCAAGATTGTTTTTATCCATGGCCCTTTTCTGCAAAGGCGCGTTAATAACATAAGCGTCATAGCCATTGCGCATGATGGTCTTGCAAAGGGCTACAGCCTCTTTAAACGGTTGGGGCATTTTTTTCTCCTTATGGCCATACGGATATATTTGAATCACCGGGATTTTTATAACTGCTAAGCGTAATCATCAGCCCGCGGACATCACAGGCTGGAACCAGAAATTAATAACTGTTAATGCGGATTTCCTCAAGTCCTGGAAAGGGCCTGATTTCAAACCGCCAGCGTGCCCCTGAACTCATCCCACGAATTTATCCCCAGTTCGCGGGTGAGATCCGCCAGTTCATCCACCAGGCTGAACACCTTGTCCGGACGGGTAAAGGTGGCTGTACCCACCTGAACAGCATGTGCTCCCACCAGGATGAATTCCAGGATATCTCTGGCACTGGAAATTCCTCCAAGACCGATAACCGGAATCTTCACTGCCCGGCATACCTCGTAGACCATTTTAAGGGCCACCGGCTTTATGGCCGGGCCGGACAACCCACCGAACAGATTGGCCAGCAGGGGCTTTCTGGTCCTGATATCCACAGCCATGCCTCCGATGGTGTTTATCAGGGAAATAATGTCAGCTCCGGAGGACTCCACTGCTCCGGCAATTATTTTCACATCGGTGATATTGGGACTCAACTTGACAATCACAGGCTTCCGGCCGGAATGCTTTTTCAGAATATATTCAATACTTATCATTTTTAATAGAAACTAGAAA
>JAWOGL010000161.1:0-6468 GCA_046496945.1 Desulfonatronovibrio sp. | reverse complement strand
GCCATATCCCCGGTCCTGAAGCGAAGCAAGGGCATACCCTGAACTCCCAGGGGGGTAACCACGACCTCTCCGGGAATTCCCGGCTGGACGGGCAAACCCTGGGCATCCAGGATCTCAACCAGTATGAGGTCCGGATGTACATGCCCCCCCTTATGTTCACTGCATTCGCAAAAAGTGGTGGCCATTTCCGTGCTGGCATAGGTACCAAAGGTTTGAGCATCCCAAAGCTTTTCTATTTTACGCCCCAGGGGGGAAAGGGAAAAATCCTGTTCCCGGACCGGCTCGCCAATACAGACCAGGCGTTTTACACCAAGGGTTGCCGGGTCTGTTCCAGCCTCGGCCAGACGCTTGCCCATGGTCAGCATCAAGGTAGGCACTCCCACTATGGCTGTGGGTTTCTGCCTGAGCACAAGATCCATGAGCACGGGAATACTGCTGGATCCGGCCCTGATAATGGTTGCGCCTATACGCAGGAGTCCCATGAAATATGCTAATCCGGCCATAAAACAGCGGTCAATGGCTGCGGCGATCATTACCTTGTCGGTTCGGGCAAGGCCTGCGGATAGAAATGACAACTCCTCGTTATACCCCAATCGCTCCAGATCTCTTTCAGTCTGCAACAGGGCCGTGGGTTTGCCGCTGGTTCCTGAAGTCAGACAGATATCCGCTATCTCATCTTCGGTGACGCATAAAAAAGCATTGGGACGGTGCTCCAGATCTGCTTTGGTGGTCACAGGCAGCATGCAGAGATCTGACAGGGATTTCAGGGAATCAGGCCTTATGCCCATCCGGTCGAACCGTTCCTGATAAAATTTTGAATTGCCTGCCAGATACCGGACATGTTCAGCCAGAAGTTCATCCTGGCGCTTCTTTATCCGCTCCTGCGAGGCAAATTCTAGATCATGATCGAATATTTGATTATGCATTTTATGTTATTTTGGTGAACTGGTTGACTGGCTTACAGGCTTCCCCCGCATATTTTCAATCGCCCCGGCCATGGACGCCTTAACCTGTTTGCGCAGTTCCACATGGGCTGATTCTCCTGCGTACTGTTCCGGCTTGAACACTGACAGGGCTTTCAGTCTCACCGTGGCCGGGGCCATACAAAAACTTGCCCGGGGCAAAAGTTGATCCGTACCGGTAATACATACGGGTACGACCGGAGTGCCTGATTCTATTGCCAGCTTGAACGCCCCGGAATAAAAACGGGTCAGCTTTCCGTTTCTGCTGCGATGGCCTTCAGGAAAAAAAACCAGGGATACCCCGTTTTCAAGACGCCGGCGACACTGAGCCAGTGCTTCTTCCATATCCAAAGATTCCATATTCACATACCCGGCCAGACGCATAAACGGCGCATACCAGAACATGCGAAAGGGCCAAGCCCGGACAGTAAAGGCGATATTAAACTCGGGCAGAGCGCCCATGCAAAATATATCAAAAAAGGACAAATGGTTGACTACGATAATTGAGGGTGCGGGAAAATTTTCCCGTGTCAAACCAATTCTTTCAAAACGAACAAACAAAGACATGAGAGCCATCCAGACCCGCCCGTATATCCAGATAAAGTACCGCACCAGATAACCCATGGAAAATGGGGAAAAAAGCCTGGCCAGGGGCAGAACTACCGGCGCGAACAGAATAAAGATAAGAGTCTGAAAAATAAGAAGAGGGTAAACAACCGCGTTCATGACCAGAGTATAAAGCCTGCGCCGGAAACTATCTGGTACGAAACGCTCGGTCGGGGGAGTCAGTCGGGAATCTTCTTTGTCATGAATCATCCCGATTCCTTTTGTTTGTTCTCTATAAATGAGTACAAATCGCCAAGAGTTTGAATTGTCTGAATGGCTTTCTCATCTCGCAGCTTGCAGCCAAAGGCCTTCTCCAGAATAATGACCATGTCCACTGCATCCAGGCTATCCAGCCCCAGGTCCTTATAGATATGGGCTTCTGCCTTCATGTCTTCCGGCTCTAGTTCAAATTCCTCAGCCAGGGCGCTGTTTACAGTACTGATGATTTCTTGCTGAGTCATGCGTATTTCCTTACCACCAATGAGGCGTTTACCCCGCCAAGGGCAAAATTATTCTTCAATGCTATGTTTATGGAGCGAGATTCTGTTTTAGTGACATGGCGGACCATGTCGCAGCCTTCATCAGGCTCTGTCAGGTTAAGAGTGGGCAGACATATGCTCTCTTCCATCATCTTAATCAGGGCGATCATTTCCAGTGCTCCGCTTCCGGCCAGAGAATGTCCGAAGTAGCCTTTTAAACTGCTTACCGGAGTATCCCGGCCAAAAAGACCGGCTATAGCCCTGCATTCCGCCCGGTCGCCCAGAAGGGTGGCTGTGGCATGGGCGTTGATGTAGTCTACCTGGTCCGGCTGAACCCTGGCATCTTCCAGCGCCTTTTGCATGCACCGGGCAATACAGTCCGGGTCGGGAGCGGAAATATTGGTTGTATCTCCGGTAGAGGCAAATCCGATAATCTCAGCCAGGATAGGAGCACCCCTCTCCAGGGCTGACTTAAGTGACTCCAGGACGAGTATGCCGCACCCTTCGGAACAGACGGTTCCGTCGCGCGCCCTGTCAAAAGGCCGGGGCGAAAAGCCGGGATCAGAATTATACCCGGTTGAAGCCGCGTTGATAATATCGAAAATCGCTACTGTCAACGGATGCAGTTCTTCTGCTCCTCCACAGATCATGATGTTCTGCCGGCCCAGGGCAATGGCCTCATAACCCAGGCCAATAGCCTGCACCCCGGTCGCACATGCCGCTGCCGGAGCCATGACCCGACCGGAAATACCCAGGGCCATGGCCACATTGGCAGCGCAGGTATGCCCCATGATCTTAAAAAACAGGGAAGACTTGATCCGTTCAATGGAAAAGTCCTGCAGATAATCGGCAAAAAAATCCTGCTGAGTCTGAGGACTGCTTACAGTGGTTCCAATGATAACTCCGGTCTGTGGATCCTGACGAACCTGTTTTGAAATCCCTGCCATGTCCAGGGCCTCCACACTGGCCAGCATGGAAAAAATGGACATGCGCGACATGGAACGGCGAAATTTTCTGGGTATCTGCTTTTCATCAAGTTCAGGAACTACGCCTGCAATATGACACCTGAGTCCCCTGATCTCTTCCAGGGGCGGATACCTGTGCACCGCGCTTGTGCCTTGCTTCAGGGACCGGCAGTAGACATCAACCCCGCTTCCATAAGGAGAGACAGCGCCCATGCCTGTTATCACCACCCGGTTCAGCGGCATTTTCTGACCTCCTGGTGAAGAGCCTGGCGCCCCAGAATAAAGCCGCAGGTCAGAAAAGCCGATACCGTTCCTCCCAGGATACCAGGTCCGGCCAGGGACTGACCAGTTAGATACAGGCCCTGGATCTTGCACAAGGGAGAAGGATTGATCTGACCGGCTTTCTGTTTGATGCCGTAAAGCCCGCCTGAAGGAGCATTGGAATAATCGCGAAAGGTCAAAGGCGTTGCGCAGTCCAGGATTTCCAGGGAGTCTGACATTCCCGGCACGCTGGCCAGGATATGGGTGCGAACCTTTTTCATGAGCTTTTCTTTGGTCTGCACGTATTCCTCAGGTCGTCTGTTGGACCGGGAGTGCATCCAGGGCAGGACTTCCTGGAAGGAAGCCGGACAAAGCATAATCAGACCTGGCTTTGAAGTCTGGTTCTCTGTTTGACAAGGCGCAAGAAAAAAAGGCCGGTTCTCCAGCGGACGATCTGAGCTGCAATAATCATCCGTATTCATATCAGGGCATAAAAATAAATTTTTTTGGTGCAAAGCAGAAGGCAATTGGTCAATGGCAGCGGAAAACATATACGCTGAAGCGGTATCTTCAAAAGCCATGAACCTGCGCCTGGTGGAAGGGCGAAAGGCCTTGTCCTCAACCATGGACAAAAGCGCCCGGGGATGAATGCTGGAGACGCAGCCTGAAGCCTGCAGAACTTCTCCATCCACAAACACCACCTGCTTAAATTTTCCTGAAGAAGCGATAATGCCGGCTATCCTCCGGCCCGGAAACATATCCGCGCCAAGCTCTTTAAGGCGGCTGATCAGGGCTTTGGCCAGAGTCCGTCCCCCTCCTTCTATGCCATGGACCGATTGATACAGAGAACCAGAAACCTGAGCGTGTATGGATACCGACGACAATCCCGGCTCAGTTCCGTACAAAAGATGATGCAGGGAAAGTACCGAGTAAAGTTTTTGATTGCTGGTCAAACTTTTCAGCAAGGCTTTCAGATTCATTTCGCTGAATTTACTGTAAGGAAGGTCCATACAAGACAAGTTGTGGTTCAGGTGAGGAGAGTTATTGAATTCCTGTTCAACTATTTTCAAATATTGATCAATGCCGGCTTTTTCTTTGGGAAAAAAGCGGAGCAGCTGTTCACGAATCCGGTCATAGCCGTAAGGAAGCTCAAAGGTGAAATTCTCGCCCGGGAAATAAAAGCTGTCAAAACATTGTGGATCAAAGGGAATTTTTTGCAGACTGCTGGCAATTCCCAGATAACGGAAATAATTATCCAGGGCTTCTCCCTTACCCAAAGATCCGGTATAGTGAAACCCGGTGTCAAAGTGGATGCCTTTTCTCTGAAAACCCTTAAGCAAAGGGGCTATCTGTTTTGCCTTCTCCACCACTGCCACCCGCAGTCCATGCCTGCTAAGAATAATTGCGGAAGCCAGACCGGAAATACCTGATCCAATAACTATATAATCATATCTCATTACTTAAATCCCAGAGCAATGCAGGCATTAGTCCCGCCGAAGCCTGCTGAATTGCACAGGATATGGACAAGCCCGGCTGACCTGGCTTCTGTCACAATATCCAGCAGGGCAGAGGCTTTGTCCGGACCTTCAAAATTGATATTTGGAGCTATGAAATCATTTTGAGCCATGAGTACAGAATATACCACCTGAGCAGCTCCGGACATCCAGAGTTCATGACCGGTCATGGACTTGACCGAGGAAACAGGGGGAGTGGACCGGCCAAAAACCCTGCAAATGCTTTCAGCCTCCACCGAGTCTCCGGCAGGAGTAGAAGTGGCGTGAGCGCATACATAATCAATATCTGAAGGAATCAGACCCGCCCCCTTCAGGGCGCTGCGCATGGCCTGTTCAATCCCGTCAGGACTGGGTACGGAAATATGTCTTCCGTCTGAAGAAAAGCCGTATCCTTTTATCCTGCCCAGAATTTTTGCCCCTCTCTTTCTTGCCAGATCGTAACGTTCCAGGATCAGGGCTGCAGACCCTCCGCTGGGTACCAGACCGTCACGTCCAGCATCAAAAGGACGGCTTGCCTTTGCAGGATTGTCAATTCTGGCGGAAAACGCTCCCAAGCCGTCAAAACTGCACATGGACTGCCAGTTGACCTCCTGGGCGCCTCCGCAGATCATTCTCTCCTGACGTCCCAGGGCAATGAGGTCGGCTGCCTGACCTATGGCGTGCCCCCCGCTGGAACAGGCAGAACTGATGGACCAGCAGGCTCCCCTGGTGCCCAACAAAGTATTCAAATTCATGGTGATGGTGGAAGTCATGGACCGAAAGATATGGCCGCTGCCTATGGAGCGGCTGTCTTGGTATTCCCGCAGGCGATCCACCTGATCCACTCCTGCCAGGCAACTGGAATCGCATCCAAAAATCAGGCCGGTATGTTCATTGCGGAGCGCTTCCGGTTCCATACCGGCCATACCAAGGGCCTCCATGACTGCTGCATGGGCCCAGACCGCAAAATCAGGCATGGTTTTGCGCTGCTTCCGTCCCAGATACCGGACTGGATCAAAGTTCCGAATAACTCCGGTCAACGGGCTTTGAAAGCCCAGTTCCAGGCGCTTGGGGTCGACTTCTATGCCGGATTTTCCCTGGTAAAGAGCATTGGTCACCGTGCCGGCATCATTACCCAGGCTTGAAATTATTCCGACTCCGGTTATGGCTACTTGATACATAAATAATTATATTTTCGTTCTAATTTGGTAAAGAAACCGTCAACACCCTGACAAGCAGAAAAGAACCTGGATAAAGCTTACATTTTATCCTTTATTTTTAATAAGCTACATGTAAATTCCGCCGTTGACAGAGATCACCTCTCCGGTGACATACGAGGCCTTGCCTGAGCAGAGAAAGGAAACAACTCCGGCCACTTCTTCCGGCTTTCCCACCCGGTTCAGGGGAATCTGGGGCAGAACATGCTCCAGAGGCAGATCTCTGGTCATATCGGTCTCAATAAATCCAGGGGCTACGGCATTTACCAGAATATTGCGCTTGCCCATTTCCCGGGCCAGGGCCTTGGTCGCTCCGATCAGTCCGGCCTTGGCCGCGGAATAATTGACCTGTCCGGCCATGCCCGACTGTCCGGAAGTGGAAACAATATTTACAATCCGGCCTCTTCGCTTACGAAGCATCCGGGCTAAAACCAGCCTGGTGACCAGGAAAAAGCCGTCCAGATGGACATTAAGAACTTTTTTCC
>JAWOGL010000295.1:0-19483 GCA_046496945.1 Desulfonatronovibrio sp. | reverse complement strand
TGAAAACCTGATATTTTACCTGAAAAATATCAAACGGCAGAAAAACTTGAAAAAATGGCTTTATACTATACTGATCGCTCACTCGGTATATTAAAAAAAAGTATAGCTGTTAATATTGTATCTATTCACCATATATTATGATCAGCACTGAGTCTAAGGCTGGCCCCGGTTCATGTTTCGCCATTGATGCGATGTTTGACCGTCGCAGGGTCCCTTCAGGCAAATCATACACATTAAAAACTGCCGATTTTTTTCCAAAATATGCAAGATTTCCAATCCAGTATAACATGCCCAGCTAATGGTTTGCCTTAGGGAACCGCGACAGGGAGTTCGCATCAACAGAAACATGAACCGGGGACTGGCCGCTGGCTTTGGTGAATAGTTGTTAATATTAATCATTTGTAAAAAAGAGAATTTTCAGGTGCTTATTTCAGGGCTTCCTCTATCTTGTCTGTCAGATCATCCAGGGGAAAAGGTTTTAACAGATAATCAAAGGCTCCCATTTCTTTCCCTTTGGCAGCTGTTTGCATGCTGGCGTGTCCGGTAAGAAGTATTACGGGTAAGTCTGGATTATCCTTTTTGATCATTTCCAAAGCTTGAATTCCGTCTATTTCCGGCATGCTTACATCCATCAGGACCAGGTCAAATTTCTGCGATTGCAGAAGTTCAAGCCCTTTTCCGGCTTCAAGGCAGCCAGTGACTTCAAGCCCGCGCAGTTTGAGCCGGGTTACCAGGGTTTCTAGAAAAACAGCTTCATCGTCCACAACCAGTACGTGCATGTTGATATCCTCTGATGAAAAACTAAGCCTTGAGAACTCGCCTGCAAGACTTTATCAGCTCTTCGTAAACTGGTCTTACAGGAAATAGATTGTAAAAATCAAATCTGGCCATTCCGTTGGCCATGGAAAAAATGATCAAAGCCGCTTTTACCGGGTGAATTTGCCGGACAGAACCATCTTTCTGACCCGCCTTTACAGCTTCGGCCAGGAGATCCACAAAGCTGTTGTATATGGCTTCAATATTTTCTCTGCATTTCGGGTTAACCGCCGCCAATTGATATGGATAATTTCGAAACAGCAGAAGAAATTCGTTTTCCATTTCCTGGGAAAGTTCAAAATAAAAATGCACAATCTCCTCGGCCATGTCCAGACCATTTGTGCTGGCCCATTCATGCTGCTCAACCCGGTTAAGGATGTCTTCCTTAACCTTTTGCAGAAGATTGATAAGGATGTCTTCCTTGCATTTAAAATGATAAAAGATTGTCCCTTCAGCAGCTTTGCTCAGTTTGGACAATTCTGAGATGGAAGTTTCCTTGAAGCCCTTTTCAGCAAAAAGGGCGGATGCGGATGTAAGGATCTGGTTCTTATATGACATTTATTTTCTCCGAGTGAGCGCTCAGTTGGATTTTTATTTATTTGTGAAATTGATGTCAATCTTTTTTTATAAAGAATTTGAAAATATTTAAGAGATTTTTTATTGCATCAATGGGGTTTCTGGCTTTTAAAAGTAAGCGTAGAATGTTTGAGCATATAGATTTTAGCAGCTATCAAACCCTGCGATGTCACCCAGGATTAAGATCAGATAGTGGCTGCGGTCATGAATTTATTGCCGGGAAGATCGTTTTTCAGCCTGGGGATTTGAAGCGGAAAAAAAAGCTGCGGCATGCGGGGCAAGTCTGGAAAATTCCTGATTCAGAAAAAAAGAGGCTGGAGGGTGCGGGCGTCTTTTTCAGGGGGCGGTAAAATCAGAATTACCGCCCCGTCTGGAATATTTACTCGTTTCCGGAAAGAAAACAGTCAGTTACAGCATCCTGAAAGAAAGACCTTCCGGATGGAAACTCCTTAGTCCATGCTTCCCAGAGGAACTGAAGAAAGGAGATATTTTAGATCTTCATCTGTAAAGTAAAACCCCAGGCCTCCAAAAAAGGAGCGGTTTTTGTCATTTTTGCTGATGAAATCATCGTACCCTGCGGTCATATAAAAATTATTGAGAAAATACAGGTTAGCCCCGGCCTTTAGATGCGCCCGTTCATCTGAACCAAAGTCAAAGGCATCCATATAAATCTTAATCCGGTCATCCCATAAAAAATAATCCGCGCCAAAGCCGCCTTTGGACTCAATGATGCCTCCGCGCAGAATGAAATTGTCCCACCTTCTGGCCAGCTGGGCCGAGAATTTGAGCCGATCCTTTTCAGTTTTGTCTTCCCTTTCCTCGGTAACGGTCCAGGCTCCTTTATTGGTCCTGGTTCTGGTGGTGGTTTCAGTGGTCCTGGTCCTTCCTCCGGGATCATCAATAAGAGACAGCAGGTAGAACATGTCTTCACCGGGCTGCAGGGTCAGATTCAGGTAAGACTTGGTATCTCCTGATTCAAACATGTATTCTGTATGAAAATCCACCACGGTCTGGAAGCGGTCGTATTTATCCACAAGTTTATTGATTCCATCCAGGGCGTCATCTACTTTCTGTCCGGTCTCATCATCACTTATGAGTTTACCCAGAGTACCCTGGCCCTCATCCAGTTTTCTGGATACGCTCTCCAGGGCGGCAACAGTCTGCTGCATATCCTTGCTCATTTTTTTGTCCTGAAGAAGAGTGGCCACCGGCCCTTCTCCGTACTGGGCTGATTCAAGAATGCTGTCCATCCTGGTAAGGGCGGTATTCAGATCTCTGGAAGCGGTTTCAAAATTATTGACGATATACTGGATGCCCTGTTTGTTGGACTGGCTTATCTCGGCCAGATCCGTTGAAAAATTCTGCAGGTTGGAAACGATTATCTCAATCCCCCGGGTATTGGCCTGGACCAGCTGGTTGAGATGGACTGCAGCTTCTCTTAAATTGACAAAGGCCTCGCGCATGCCTGCCTCTCCTTCAGGCCCCCCGAAGACATTGGCCACGCTGGTGGATACAACCCTGAGATCATCCGCGATGTCCCCCACCCTGGTCATGAGTTGATCCAGGTCAGTGGGCTGGGTGCTGCGATCTATTCTGCCCTGATTCTGAAGTTTTTCCGTGTCCGGGTTTCCAGGCGATATTTCCACAAATTTGTCTCCCAGGACCCCTCTGGTTCTGATGGAGGCCCGGGCGTCAGCGTAGATCTGCACATCCGGCCTTATGGCCAGGGCGACCCTGGCCTGGTTATTATCCAGGGAAATATCTTTTACCATGCCGATGTCAATGCCGGCTATTTCCACTGGTGATTCGGTCTTAAGGCCGGAAACGTTTTCAAAATGAACAAAGACCGTATACATGTCACTGCTCAGCATTCTGCCCCGGGTGATCTGGGTTGTCATGTAGACAAGCAGAATGATGGCGATAAGGACAAACATTCCCACTTTTACTTCCACACTCATTTTTTGACGCATAGTTTTTCTCGGAAGGCTGGATATAAAATTAATTAACCTTTATGGGTCCTTTTGCTTCACCCCTGATGAACTGCCTGACCACCGGGTCATCAAGATTTCTAATTTCATCCGGAGTGCCCCGGGCAATGATTCTGCCTTCATAAAGCATATATATCTGATCCGCAATTTTCATGGTGGCCTCAATATCGTGGCTGATGACCACGCAGGTGGCTCCGAATTCTTCCCTGGTCTGCAGGATCAGATTATTTATGGCCGCAGACATGATAGGGTCCAGGCCGGAAGTAGGCTCGTCAAACAAAACGATTTGCGGATCCATGACCAGAGCCCTGGCCAGCCCGACTCTTTTGCGCATGCCGCCGGAAAGTTCCGAGGGCATTTTTTTTCCCATGCCGGCCAGACCTACCGAAGAAAGTTTGGATTCGACAATTTCCTCCACTTCGCCCAGGCTTTTGCTGGTATGCTCCCGCAGGGGAAAAGCCACATTTTCTTCCACGGTAAACGAATCAAACAGGGCGGCTTCCTGAAACAGCATGCCGAATCTGCGCCGGATGCCGGCCAGTTCTCTTTCCTTCATGGGCACTATATCCTGACCCTGAATAAGCACCTGGCCCTGGTCTGGTTTTAACAGTCCGATGATATGTTTAATAAGAACGCTCTTGCCTCCACCGCTTCGGCCGATAATAATATTGACCTTGTCCTTTTGCAGGGTAAGATCCAGATCTTTGAGCACGGAAAACTCTGCAAATGATTTGCTGATCTTTTTCAGCTCAATTATGGGGGGTTTGTTGTTCATATTTTTTTATCCTGAAGCCTCAGCCATTTTTTTTGCGAATCAGAAATTGCCCGTGATCTGGTTCATGGATTCAGATTTTATGATAAATTTCCAAATGTTGATTAAAACATCAGCGCGGTCAGCATGTAGTCGCTGATAAGGATAAGCACCGAAGACATAACCACTGCCTGAGTGGTGGAATGTCCCACTCCTTCAGCTCCACCGGCTGTATAAAACCCCTTGTAGCAGCCCACAAGCGTAAGGATTACTCCAAAAACCGAAGCCTTGATCAGCCCGTTGTATATGTCTCCCATCTCCACGTATTCGTATATTTTATTCATGAAGAAACCGCCATGAATTCCCAGGATCTTGACCCCCACCAGATAGCTGCCCAGAATGCCCATGACATTGCTGACCACAGTGAGCAGAGGAAGAACAATGAATCCGGCCAGGATTCTGGGGAGGACCAGATACTGGACCGGGTTTACCGCCATGACCGTGAGGGCGTCCATCTGTTCAGTGACCCGCATGGTTCCTATTTCCGCGCAAATGGCTGAACCGGCCCGGCCGGTGACCATAAGTCCGGTTATGACCGGGCCCAGTTCCCTGGTCATGGACAGGGCAACCGTAGCTCCTACCAGGGTTTCAGCGGAGAACATGCGAAAGGCGTAATAAGTCTGAAGGGCCAGAACCATTCCAGTGAAAAATGAGGTAAGCATAACCACGAAGATGGAGTTTACCCCGATAAATTCCATCTGTTTAAAAAAATGCCGGATACGCAAGGGAGGACGAAAAAGCCAGAACAGTGCCTCAAAAAACAGAAGCATTATCTGTCCCATTTCCCTGATTAGATCAATGGTGTTTTTGCCCAGATAACTGAATACGGATTTTATCATTCTTCGATTAATGAGGTATAAAACATTAGTTCTTCAGGAGATCTGGTAAAGATCCTTTCTTTGACCAGCTTATTGCTTTTCTGCACGTCATCGCTTTCCAGTACTTTTTTTAGAAGTTCCTTGCATTCATCCATGGTGGTCTGGCGGATGATACGTTTGATACCCGGGATTCCCTGGGGATTGAGGCTGATGGAGTCAATCTGCATGCCCATGAGAATGGGGACACAATAAGGATCAGCAGCCACTTCACCGCACAAACTCACCTCAATGCCCGCTTCGTGACCAGCGTCGATAACATATTTTATGCTTCGAAGGATTGCCGGGTGCAGGGGCTGGTAAAGGTAGGAAACATGTTTGTTGGTCCGGTCGATACCCAGTGAATACTGCATGAGATCATTGGTGCCTATGCTGAAAAAATCCACCTCCTGGGCCAACAGGTCCGCGATAAGTACGGCACTTGGCAATTCTATCATGATGCCCAGAGACATTGCCTGGTCAAAATTAATTTTCTGGGATTTTAACTCCCGCTTTACGCTGTAAAATATTTTTTTTATTTCCAGAAGCTCCTGCATTCCGGAGATCATGGGAAACATGATGGATATATTGCCCATGACACTGGCCCGGAGGATGGCCCGAAGCTGGGTTTTGAAGATTTCCGGATGTTTGCGGCAGAATCTGATGGCCCGAAGCCCCAGGGAAGGATTCAATTCCCTTACCGGCCCAAATTGAGTGGCTACTTTGTCCGCTCCCAGATCCAGGGTTCTGATTACCACTTTCTGAGGGTAAACAATAGAGGACAGATCACGGTATTCCTCGAAAAGCTCGTTTTCATCCGGAAGATCCTCGCGGTTAAGATAACTGTACTCTGTCCGGTACAGGCCTATACCTTCTCCTCCGTTGTCAATTACTGCCGCCACTTCCTCAAAGAGTTCGATGTTGGCGGCAACATTCACCTGGTATCCGTCAATGGTTTCTGCGGGCAGATGGCAGTTTCTGTTGACCAGGGACTGATAGTCGGCAAATTGCTGCTTGAGTTCAGTGTAATGAGCCAGTTCTTCTTCGGTGGGTTCAATAAAAATCTTGCCGTTAAACCCGTCAAGGATAAGAAAATGATCATCTGGAATACCGTCCAGTTCTTCTACTCCGACAATGGCAGGAATCTGCAGTGACCTGGCTATTATTCCGGCGTGGGAAGTCTTGCCTCCGGAAACAGTGGCAAAGGCCATGATTTTGTCCAGCCGCAATTCAATGGTATCAGCCGGGGACAGATCAGAAGCCAGAAGGACCATGCGCCTGGTCAGGGACGGGATATCCGAAGGCTGTCCGTAAAGCTGGCTTTTAACCCGGTCTGCCACCAGGCGGACATCCTGAATCCTTTCACGGATATACTGGTCATCAAGTTTGCTGAAAGCAGTTTCAATATCAGAAACTGCCTTTTCCAGAGCCCATTCAGCATTGATAAGTTTCTGGCGGATATACTTGCCGGCGGACTTCTGAAATTTTTTATCTTTCAGAATCATGATATGCGACTCTATTATCGCGGATTGTTCCTTGAGTTCTTTAGGGATTTTTTTGCGGATGGTTTCCAGCTCAGTCAGGGCCGTGCTGAAAGCCTGCTCCAGACGCTGCCTTTCTTCATGGATATGCCCCTTGTCAATGTCCACGCGGATGGCAGCGGAATTACCTCTCCGGTTGTGAAAGTAGGCTTTGCCGATGGCTATGCCCGCGGAAACCGGTATGCCCTGTAAAATTTTTTCAGCCATCTAGTTTTTTTCCTCAAACCTGCCGGCAACAAGCTCTTTGATCCGGTTTACGGCTTCCCGGGCATCTTCTCCCCGGGCCTTTATTTTCAGGGCGCTGCCGCTGGGTGCGGCCAGGGTAAGAATATCCAGTATGCTCTTGGCATCAACCTCTTTTCCATCAAATAGCAGGCTGATGTCAGAAGAAAATTTCTGGGCTTCCCTGGCAAGAATCGCTGCTGGACGGGCATGAAGCCCAAAGTCGTTATAAAGGTTTACATCGATTTCCAGATTATTGTCATTAAGCATATTAACCTTGGCAACGGAAAAGAGTGAACCGGGGTACTTATTCACTGTCTTTTGATTAAAGTCATAAGTGGTGGTGGATATTTACAGTTTAGCCTGTAAAAAAAATGTTGAATAATTGTAATTATTCACCACATGGCATATGTTCATTCAACCACCCTGGATTCCGGCTTTCGCCGGAATGACGGAAAAAGGCAACTGCCTGCTTTAACCGTCACCTTGGACCAGATCCGGGGGCCAGGTCTTCTTATTCGATCTTGCTGAATAGTTACGAGTAACTTTACAATTGCCCCGCCAGCCACGAAAAAGCCCCGGGGGCGAAAAAAATTAAAATCAGGATGAATGTCAGAAGAATTTCCCGGGCCCAGATAAGGGTGCGGTAAAAATAAGCCAGGATAAGGCCGCAGACTGATACCCAAAGAAAGCTGTATATATGCCAGTTAAAAGGCCAAATGACAAGCCAAAAAGCTGGAACCAGCAAGGAGTTGAGGATCTTGAGCCTGCCCCCCCAATTGATGAGATTCCATTTTTTAAGCTGATTGATAAAGGACAGGCTTTGAGTCGCGCCCATGTAAAATGTAAACAGTTTAAATAGCTGGACCCCCAGCAACAGGACAATACCCAGGAGTAACGCCCAGAAAGGCATTTCCAGGAAAAGCAGGATAATGGTCAAGAGGGACCAGGTAATCAGGAGGCTGCCGTTGAAAAAAGAATCTCCAATGGCGGAAAGGGTGAAGCCAAGGGTTGATTTTACTTTGGAAGCGGTTTGAGGGGGCACCAGATCCTGGGCGATTTTTTTTTCCAGGTCGATAAACAGGGCGACCATCAAATGATTCCACAAATAGTGGGTGTTGTACAGTTTGGTGTATCTGCGCCGGGCTTTCTGGAGTTTTCCCGGATCAGGGTATATTTCCCTGAGAGCCGGATCAATGGCAAAGGCCAGCCCGATATTCTGCATGCCCCTGGTGTTGAAGGCGCTGCCCATGAGGTATGTGCGCAAAAAGCAGCAGAGCATTGTTTTTAGACTGACTGGAAACATCAGGACTCGCTTTGAGTTAACAGGTCATAAATTTCTTTGGAACTCCAGCCGGTGGTCTCCTTCTGGATCAAAGAGGCCAGGGGCCTGGGCTTAAGTCCCTGGCCGGAATGCTGGTCCAGCAGGGCCTGTATTTTTTCAATGGATGTTTTTTGCTCGTCCTTTGCCGCAGGGCCAATGACCACGGTGATTTCCCCGAGCAAATTGTCTTCTTGAATATGGGTCCGGCCAAGGACGCCGAAAATAAATTCCTCGTATTTTTTGGTCATTTCCCGGGCCAGACAGAACTCTCTGGGGCCAAGCTGGTCAAAGGCGGACTGGAGGCTGGATACCACCCGGTTTTTTCGTTCAAAAAAAACCAGGGTAGCAGGCACATCTTTCCATCTGGCAAACAGATTTTGCAGCTCTCCCTTTTTTCTGGGCAGAAAACCCAGAAAGCTGAAGGGATAAGGAGGAAGGCCGCAGGCCATTAAGGCGGTTACAGGAGCGCACGGTCCAGGCACGGGAAAGACGGGCAGTCCTTTTTGCCTGAAGGCCCGGACCAGCCGGTAGCCGGGATCGGCCATAAGAGGGGTGCCTGCGTCGCTGATCAGGCAGCAGTCAATACCCTGCTCCACTTTGCTTATGGCCAGGTTTACGCGCTGTTCTTCATTGTGCTCGTGCAGGCTGGAAAATTTCCGGCCGCTTATTCCCAGTCCCGCGAACAGCAGGCCGGCTCTTCGGGTATCTTCGGCCAGAATCAGCCCTGCCTTCTGCAGGATGGAAATCGCCCGGGGCGAAATATCACCAAGGTTGCCAAGGGGCGTTGCCACCACCCATAAGGCTGAATTCAATGGCGTTTTTGACATGATCAATCTGAACCTCAGAACCTATGGTTACGCACACAAAGTCAAAACGGCACTCTTTGTCCCATATTCCCTGTTTACATAAATAATGGTTGGCCGTGCGCAGAAGATTAAGTTTCTGCTGGTAGCCCAGGCTTTCCAGAGCCTGAACCTGCCCCTGACTGGATCTGGTTTTGACTTCCACAAAGATTACTTTTTTACCGGAAGTGCATATCAGGTCCAGTTCACCTTTTTTATATCTCCAGTTACGCTCAACAATTCGGTAGCCTTTTTCCCTGAGATAGGATCCGGCGACTTCTTCACCAAAACGGCCAACGCTTATTTCATGGGCAGACATAAGGTTTTCTCTATTTTCCGGGGTTTTACCCCCCGAAAGGTCATCCGGTGAATGGGTGACGGGCCCAAAGCTCTTATGGATTTCAGGTGATCTCTGGTTCCGTAGCCCTTGTGCCTGGCAAAGTCGTAACCGGGATATTTATGAGCCAGACTTATCATTAGTCTATCTCTGAAGGTCTTGGCAAGTATGGAAGCTGCGGAAATACAGGGTTCTGAGCCGTCTCCGCCTATGATGGTCTGCTGGGAAATATTCACAGGGATTTGCTGGTTGCCGTCAATAAGTACATGGCAGGGGTGGATTTTCAAACGTTTGACTGCTTTGGCCATGGCCTGGAGGGTGGCCTGCAGAATATTGATGCGGTCAATTTCACCGGGCCAGGATATGCCGATGGACCAGGCCAGGGCGGAATTTTTAATCTGCGCGGCCAGGAAGGAGCGTTTTGCAGGAGAAAGTTTTTTTGAATCAGTAAGGCCTTGAACACAGGCCGGACCCAGAATAACTGCTGAGGCAACTACCGGACCCGCCAGACAGCCGCGCCCGGCCTCGTCAATTCCGGCAATGAATTTGGGCTGGCCTGTTTTGATGTCCATTTGTCTTAAAATGTCTGGCCACGGGGTATGTGAGAAAGAGTAAAAGAAAAGGCTCTTCACCAGATGTTATTTGCAAATAACATCTGGTGAAGAGCTGTAAAAGATATCCGGGGTTGAAAATTATTTCCTGGGGCGGTCCCAGTTGGTCTTGGTTTTGATGCGGGCAGCTTTACCTTTGAGTTTGCGCAGGTAAAAAATACGTCCCTGTCTGACCTTGCCTTCGCTGACCACTTCGATTCGCTCCAGGTAAGGTGAGTTAAGCGGAAAAACTCTTTCCACGCCTACACCGTCGGAAATTTTTCTGACAACAAAGGTGGAATTGGTGGCCCCGCGTTTAACCCTGAGCACTGTGCCCTGGAAAACCTGAATCCTTTCTTTTTCGCCCTCAATGATGCGCACGTGCACCTTGACTGTATCCCCGGCCTTGAATTGGGGAATATCCATTCTGATCTGTTCTTTTTCAATTTTCTGCAAGATGTTCATTGTTTTATCTCCTGAATTAGTAATAATCTCCAATAATCCGATCAACCATCATGGAGGCCGCCGACCTGACAGATAAATGGTTGAAGGTGCTCAGATAACGTATAGGCCTCAGGGTGGCGTCCGCCCGGGATAGAATCTCCTGGCTCAGACCATATCCTGTACCCAGGACTATCAATACCGGGCCTTGTTCAATTTTAGCGCGCACCCTGCCGAAAGTTGTATCGCCGGCACCCTGAGCGCTTGTGGCGATAATACAGGGCGTGACCCCGCACTGAGTTTCAATTGCGGAAACAGCTTCTTCCAGATTCGCGCAGACCCGGATGCCTGAAAGGGCTGCGGCCCGGTCAGGGTTACCCTTGCCTCCGGCTCCGGTTGTCCAGTGGCTGATAAGCCGGTCAGCCAGTTTCTGCTGGTCCTTTAAGGGGGTGCAGATACTGTATCCCCCAAGCCCGAATGTTTCGCAAACGCGTGCTATATCGTGTATGTCAAGGTTTGTCAAAGAAGTTGTGCCTTGTTTTCCCTCTTTATTCAGTACCGGTGAATGCATAAGGGCCAGGTAAAGATTTCTGGCCGGGCTTACCCTTTTCCGGGTCCGTAAAAAATTGATGTCTTCAATATTCAAATCGGCTTCATCCAGAAGTCCGGGTCTGTATTTGAGAGTGTTTTCCAGGGAACGATCGCGTCTCCAGCGGGCGATTTGCCCATGATGTCCTGACAAAAGAACCTGGGGTACTTCCAGATCGTGATATTTTTCCGGTCTGGTATAGTGAGGATATTCAAGGAGGCCGTTGGAAAAGCTCTCTTCGCCCACGGATTCCTGTTTGCCCATGAATCCGGGCAGAAATCTTGAAACAGATTCCATAACGCAAAGGGCTGCGGCCTCTCCGCCGTTCAAGACAAAATCTCCAGCGGAAATATGTTCAAATTCAAACAGTTCTTCCAGTCTGGCATCTATTCCCTCGTACCGTCCGCAGACCAGGGCGATATTCTGTTCTCCTGAGAGTCTGACTGCTGTTTCATGATCAAAAGGCCTGCCTTTGGGGGTAAGCAGAATCTTTTTGCAGCCCTCCGGCAGGGACCCCAGAGCCTTGAAAAGAGGGTCAACCATCATGACCATGCCGGGCCCCCCGGCGTATGGGCGGTCATCAACTGTGCTGTGCCGGTCGCTGGTGAAATCCCGGGGAAAGACAATGGAAGTACTGACAATCCCTTTTTCAACAGCCTTGCCCAGAAGTCCGCAGGAAAGAGGTGAATCAAAGAATTCCGGAAGAATGGTAATGATGTGAAAATGCATTGCAGAATGAATTACGGGTTAGCAGAGTTTTTAAGGCAGGTTTGCCGGTGACCGGGTATATACCGCAGAATTTCCTGTGCTCCCGGAGGTCTCTGGAGTAATATTTATTGTTTTTTGAAATGGTTGTAGAGCGGCCTGGCTGTCCGGCATCTATAAATTTTTAAGTTGGTCAATATTTATCCCGTATATTTCCAGAAGCCCTTCCGGCGGGTTGATAACTATTTTCCGGTCTTGGGTATTGATGTTGAGAATAAACTGTTCATTCACCGGGAAGAGTACTTCCTGGTGATCCGGCGTCATGATCTGCCAGACCTCGCTGCCCTTGTGATCAAAGACTTGTTTTAACCTTCCCAGATAAATATCTCCGGCTAAAAATATCCTGCTTTCCAGGATTTCAAAGAGATAGGTTTCATCTTTGTCCGGCTCGGGCATGTATCTGGAAGAGACATGTATTTCTGCACCCTGCCATTTTTCTGCCTGATCCCGACCTGTTATTCCTTCCAGAAAAACCAGGAATTTTCCCTTATGCCTTCTCCAGGATACGATGTTGAAAGCTTTGGGAGTTAAGCCGGCGGGCTTCAGGTGCAGGCGTGGCAGACCGGTTAAAAGTAAAGGGGAGTCTGCAAACCATAAGGTGCAAAGCTCCCCTTTCAGGCCATGAGGCTTTAAAACTCTGCCGCAATGAATAAGGTTCCGGGAGGTCATTATTCAGAGCTATTCAATTATTTCCAGGACAGCCCTTTTTTTGGCTTTGGTGGAAGATGCTCCAAGAATCGTGCGCATGGCTCTTGCTGTCCGGCCCTGCTTGCCGATGACCTTGCCCAGGTCTTCCTTGGCTACCTTGAGTTCGATGACTGAAGTCTGTTCTCCTTCGATTTCAGAAACCGCTACTTGATCCGGGTTGTCAACTAAAGATTTGGCAATGTACTCGATTAAATCTTTCAACATAGTCACCTCCGATTTACGTGCGATTCAAGATAGATCATCTGATTTCCGGTTCAGGCCGTGTCCTGGGAATAAAGATCAGGCAGCAGCTTTTTTCAGGAGCGAAAGAACAGTGTTGGAGGGCTTGGCGCCTTTGTCCATCCAGGACTTGATTTTGTCCATGTCCACGCTGACTTCCGCCGGATTGGTCATGGGATTGTAATAGCCCAGGTATTCAAGGGCGCGGCCGTCGCGTCTGGTCTCGCTGTTGAGAGCAACAATGCGGTAAAAAGGTTTCTTTTTTGAACCCATTCTGGTTAATCTGATTTTAAGTGCCATGTAGATGATACCCCCGTTTTTCAATGATATTATTTTTATGTTAGCAATATATGTATAAAAAATCAATCTTTTTCAGTTATTTCAAATAAGGCCCGGTCATTTCCCGGCCGCTCAAAACGAATAAAAAAGTAAGATTTTGTTGTTTACGGCGCAATCCGGCTGAAGTGTTTGTAATATATTCAAACCAGGTTTTGTCCAGCGGATTATTTTTTCTTTTTCCTGCGTTTTATTTTTTTCCTTTTGGTCTTGGAGCGGGATTTGGAAGGATTCTGAGACTGACCCGCGGCTCCTGGCAGGCCGGGCATTCCGGGTATGGAAGGCATTTTCCCGCCGCCTTTACCCATCATTTTCTGCATCATTTTCTGCATCTGCTCAAAATTTCCCAGAAGCTGATTGACGTCCTGCACTGTAGTTCCGCTTCCAGCGGCAATCCTTTTCTTGCGGGAAGCGTTGAATACTTTGGGGTTGCGCCTTTCAGCCGGAGTCATGGAGTTGATGATGGCTTCAACCTTGACCATTTCTTTTTCCGGGACTTTGATATCTTTAAGTTTGTCCTGCATCTTGCCCATGCCTGGGATCATTTTTAACAGCCCTTCAATGGAGCCCATTTTCTTGAGTCTGCGCATCTGTTTGCGGAAATCTTCCAGATCAAACTGCGCCTTTTGAAATTTTTTCTGTATGTCCCTGGCTTCTTCGTCATCAATGCCGGTCTGGGCTTTTTCTATAAGGGTCAGAATATCACCCATGCCCAGGATTCTTGAGGCTACCCGGTCTGGATGGAATACCTCCAGGTCACTCAGTTTTTCGCCTGTTCCGATGAATTTGACCGGTTTACTGGTAACGGATTTGATGGACAGGGCTGCTCCGCCTCTGGCATCGCCTTCCATTTTGGTCAGAATGATGCCGGATATGTCCAGGAGTTCGTTGAATTTCTGGGCTACATTGACCGCGTCCTGTCCGGTCATGGCGTCTGCCACAAAAAGTATCTCCTGGGGAGAACATTTCTCCTTGATCCGGACCAGCTCATCCATGAGCTTTTCATCCACATGCAGTCTTCCGGCTGTATCAAGCAGAACCGCAGTGTAAGCTTTCCTGTGGGCAGTCTCCACTGCCTGGGAGCAGATATCAACAGGATTTTCACTGGATGTGGAAGGATGAACCGGCATTCCGATTTCCTGACCAAGCCTGGTCAGCTGGTCAATGGCTGCGGGGCGGTAAACATCCGCCGGAACCAGATACGGAGAATATTTTAATTTGCGCAGATAAAGTGCCAGTTTGGCTGCGGAGGTGGTTTTTCCTGATCCCTGAAGCCCCACCAGCATGATTACCACCGGCGGCTTGGCTTTAAGATTGAGTCCTTCCTGCTCGCCCCCCAGCAGCTTCACCAGTTCATCGTTGACTATTTTGATGACCTGCTGTCCTGGAGTAAGACTTTTGAGCACATCCTGGCCCATGGCCCGGTCTTTGATCCTGGCGGTAAAGTCTTTGACTACTTTATAGTTTACGTCTGCTTCAAGCAGGGCCAGGCGCACCTCACGCATGCCTTCCTGGATGTTGTTCTCATCAAGTCGGCCGTGGCCTTTGAGTTTTTTAAAGACTGAGTTCAGTCTGTCGGATAAACTGTCAAACATTATATATGTATTCCTGGTCAGAAAAAGAAAAGTTGAAACCTCTATCCTGAACTGTAATCCAAGTCAAGGAAGTTAATTCGGGGGTATAAAGCAAAAAAGATCAGAAAACAGGAAAGACGGATTGCTGTAAAAACAGATATTTATTGCTTTGAGCTTTTTCCCCACGTCTCCCGGGATCAGCGGACCGCCCGTTTTATGGCCGGCGCTGACCTGGTTATTATGTCCCGGGAAACACAGAAAGCAAGACGCACATAACCAGGATAACCAAACCCGGCACCTGGAACCGCCAGGACATTTTCCTTAAGAAGGCTCTTAATAAACGCCTGATCATCTCCCTCCGGAGCTCTGGGAAAGAAATAGAAACCACCGTCCGGCATGGTAAATTCCAGACCGGCTTCCTCCAGAACCTGGGCCATGGCCTGTCTTCTTTGTTCATATCTACCGGTATCCACAGTAACGTTCAGGGCCTTTTCCATAAGAATCTGGCCGATTACCGGTGCGTTGACAAAGCCCAGAATTCGGTTGGTCAGGGTCAGGCCGCTTAAGAGTTCCTGGTTTTCAGGAATTTTCGGGTTTACCGCCACATAGCCGACCCTTTCTCCGGCAATGGAAAGGCTTTTGGAAAAGGAGCTGACCACAATAGTGTAATCGTACATGACCATGAGAGGGGGCACAGTAATGCGGTCATAGGTCAGAAACCTGTAAGGTTCGTCCACTACCAGAAAAATGGGACGGCCGAATTCGCGGTTCTTTTTTTCAATTATCTCCACCAGGGATTTAAGTTCCTGTTCCCGGTAAATCCTTCCGGAAGGATTGTTGGGAGAATTAATCAGCACCACCCTGGTCTTGGAATTAATGGCCTTTTCCATGGCTTCCAGGTCCAGCTCAAAAGTCAAAGGTTTGCTCTTGACCGGTACCAGTCTGCCCTGAAAGTTCTCCGCGTAAAAGCCGTACTCCACAAAAAAAGGAGCCGGACAGACCACTTCGTCCCCGGCCTCCAGTACAGCCCGGAAAAGAGCGTTTAATCCGCCGGCTGCTCCGCAGGTGATAATTATGTCTGAAGGTTCAAGGGCAACCTGCTGTTCACCTGAAAGATATGTGGCCAGAGCCTTTCGGGCGCTGGGAAGGCCGGCGTTGGGCATATAGCCAAGGGTAAGGGGCTGATGCAGCCTGGAGGCCAGTTCCTCCAGAGCTGATCTGATTTCTGAGGGCGGCGGCAGATCAGGATTGCCCAGGCTGAAGTCAAACACGTTTTCGGGCCCGTGCTTCTGCTTTAATTCATGACCGGTTTCAAACATTTTTCTGATCCAGGAAGATTTTTCCAGGTAATCTTGTATTTGCTGGGACAGTATTGACATTTATACTCCTTTTTTAAATCACAAGTCCTTCTTTTTTATATTCATTTAATTTGTTACGCAGGGTGCGCACTGAAATGCCCAGAAGTTCCGAAGCCTGAGTGCGATTACCTCCGGTCTGTTCCAGACCTTTGATGATCATTCTTTTTTCCATTTCAGATATGGATATCACTTCTCCTTCATCAAAAGATGTAGAAACAGGTTCACTTGACCCGGATTCTATGGTGCCGGGAAGTTCTTCGTTTTCCAGTTCCTCCATCCAGTCTTCATCATTTAACAGAAAATGTCTGGTCCGGATAATCCCGGCCGGTCCTGCCAGAAGAACCGCTCTTTCCATAAGGTTCTGAAGTTCCCGGACATTGCCCGGCCAATGATACTCCATAAGCCATTTCCGGGCATCCGGATCCAGTGATAATTTTTGCAGGCTGTACTGGGAGCAGAAATGAGCCACAAAATGTTCTGCCAGGACAAGGATATCCTGGCCGCGTTCCCTTAATGGGGGAAGTTTGAGAGGAATGACATTGAGCCGGTAAAACAGATCCTGTCGGAAGTCGCCCTGTTTTACGCATTCCTCCAGGTTCTTATTGGTAGTGGCCAGGACGCGCACATCCACTTTAACGGTTTCGGTCCCGCCCACCCGGTCCACTTCACTTTCCTGCAGCACGCGCAGGAGCTTGGCCTGCAGGGAGATGTCCATTTCCGAGATTTCATCAAGGAGGATGGTTCCGGTGTGAGCAATCTCAAATTTTCCGATTTTTTTACTGATGGCCCCGGTGAATGAACCTTTTTCATGGCCGAAAAGTTCGGATTCCAGGAGGTGTTCGGGCAGGGCCGCGCAGTTGATGGCTACAAATGCCCGTCCGGCTCTTGGACTGTTTAAATGAAGATACCGGGCAAACATTTCCTTGCCCGTGCCCGACTCTCCGCTTATAAGTACAGTCGCTTTGGACGGACCAACCTGTCTGGCCAGGGCCAGGACCCTTTTCACGGAAGCATGCTCTCCGATTATGGATGTTTCCTGGGTTTTGCCCCTGGCTGCCGGAGAAGATTTTTTCTGCTCCCTGGGCAGAACCGCTTTGACCTTTTCCCAGATCAATGGAGTCATCCAGTAATCTCTGACTCCCATTTCCATAACTTTCCTGGCTTCTTCAGGGTTTCCGTTTTCAGCCAAAATGATTACATTGTTTACCGCATCTTGTTTATCCAGGTGGGACAGCAACTCATCAGAACTGAAGCCCGGCATGTCGGACTGGGCGAATATGAGGGCCGGTGATTTTTGTTCGATTACTTTGATGGCGCCGGAAAGGGTTTCGCTCATCAACAGCTCAAAACCCTCATCCCTGAGTTTGGATAAGACTGGACTTACAATATCCGGCCTGGCAATAAAAAGTATGGATTCAGCAGACATGACTTTTTTTCATACAGCCAATGAATTTATTTTTCAATGCGTTTGTTGCCTGTATCAAAGGAAATTTGGTAGAATTATAATAACGGGTAAGTGGTAAATATGTTAAAAAACGATCTTTTGAAAATTCTTGACAAGGTTTCAACCGGACAAATATCTCCGGATCAGGCCCTGCAGGGTATTGTGCACACTCCATTTCTGGATGCCGCAGAAGGACTCAGCCTGGACACTCACCGGGGGCTCAGGACAGGGGTTTCCGAGGTGGTCTTCGGGCCGGGCAAAAGCCTGGAACAACTGTATTGCGCGGTTGAAACACTGTCCATATCAGATACGCCGGTCATGGTGACCAGAGTTGAAAAAGAACCCGGCCTGGCACTTGAACAGCGTTTCCCCGGAGGAAAATACTGGGAAATCCCCAAAATTTTTATGTTGAACCGGGAAATTGATCTTTCTCCTCCCTGGTCAGACCAGGGAGATGTGCTGATAGTCTCCGCGGGTGGAGCGGATCTGCCTGTGGCCATGGAAGCCCTGGGAACAGCCTTGTTTTTTAACCTGGAGGCGGGACTTATCTCAGATGTGGGAGTAGCCGGCCTGCACCGGCTTTTACCCCGTCTGGAAATATTGTCCAGGGCTGAGATTATTATAGTGGCTGCCGGTATGGAAGGAGCACTTCCCTCGGTCATAGCCGGGCTTTGTGACAAACCCGTGGTCGGGGTGCCTACTTCTGTGGGTTATGGAGCCAGCTTTAACGGAGTCACCGCGCTTCTGGCCATGCTCAGTTCGTGCGCTCCCGGAATATCAGTGGTCAATATTGACAATGGATTCGGAGCTGCCTGTTTTGCGGTCAAGATGCTGCAGTCCAAAAGCAGATAAGCGGCTGGTCATAAATATTTAGCAGGCAACTATTCGGCATAACTAGCGGTCAGCCGCTGATTCATGTTTCTGTTGATACGAACTCCCTGTCGCGGCTCCGTAAGACAAACCATTAACTGGACAGGTTATCCGGGATTGAAAAACTTGAATATTTTGGAAAAAAATTGGCAGTTCTTAATATGCATGGTTTGTCTGAACGGAACCTGCGACGGTCAAACATCGCATCAATGGCGAAACATGACTCAGCGGCTGACCTTAAATTCAGTGACTGGTCATAATATATGGTGAATAGATATTTTAGCAGTACAATTTTCAGGTAGCTTCAGTGCATAGTTCGTTAATACCCCCTCATCCAAACTTTAAAGTTAGAGATTGCCTTGAGAATACTGCCGGCCTGTCCGGAGCGCTCAGGAGATATCTTTGCAGTCAGGATCCGGATTTTGAAATACTCAGGGTCATAAGGGATAAATATCCCCGCCTGGTCATGCGTGTCCGGGTCAGGGACAGGGATTGTCTGGTCAAGGCGGTCAGAAAGAACACCCCCTGGAAGAGGCCGGGGAGGTATTTCAGATTTCAAAAGGAAATTTTTGTATATACCAGACTGCAGAATCTGGATTTTCTTTTTTTTCGTCATCCCGAACTGCTGCATACCGACGGAAAATCTTATATCATTTCCGAATATATCCAGGACGACCCCTCCCTCCCAAAGGACCCAGCCTTTTTCTCCAGAGCCATAAAAGCAGTGGCTGAACTCAATGCCTGTGATTTTCCCTACGCGGACAAGGGCGGTCCGGGATGGTTCTGGGAGAAGTTCAACCGGTGGAAATTTTCCCGGACCACCAAAACCCTGCGTAACCTGATGGAAGGCTTTTTTATCAGAAGAACTGTCAGTGTTTCTGTGTTTGTCCGCTCTCTTGCTTTCTGGAGAAAGGCGGCTGCCGGGGTAAAAGCCCTGGATAAACCGGTTCTGCTTCACCGCGACGTTTTTAAAGCCAATATTCTCTATTCTCACCTCGACGGTATAAATTTCATTGATTTTGAAAAAGCGGGCCTGGAAAAACGCTGGATTTTTTCCGATGCCTTGAAGATTGCCCAGGCAGAGCCGCTCTATTTTTCCCAAGACGCAGGCGGTTATGCTGGTTTCCCCAGGTTTTACACCAGTCTTCTGGAAAATTACTGGAATGAATTCAAGATACGCCGTCCCGGGTTCAAGCCGGGCCCGGATGATTATAAAATGCAGCAAAAATTCTGCCTTCTGGGCTGGACCCTGAAAAAACTGGTCAAGGAACGGCCTTC
>JAWOGL010000186.1:0-6664 GCA_046496945.1 Desulfonatronovibrio sp. | reverse complement strand
CGGAATCCAGTGTGGTTGAATGGATATATGCCGTATGTGGTGAATAGTTACGAATTATTTGCCACAGACAATAAGCCAGACTAAAAAGACAGACACAGGATATTTTTCCGCGGGAGACCTGCCCGCAGAAAAGCTGTCAGCTACCTGCAGTACAATATTCTGCCTCGCCGCCAGGCAATGGCATCCTTTCCTCCTGGCAAGTCGCCAGGAGGAAAATATTCAGTCTGTCTTACAGTCTGCCTTTACGTCGAGCGCAGCAGCTTGCCCTGCACCTATCTTGGTAGGGATGATAATTGGCACTGCGCATGAATTACTTACTCGGAACACGATAGATAGGTGCACGGGGGTGGCTGATAAATTATTTTAGAAACCTCAGTCCCAGGCAGGCTCCGGTTATGGTGAACAGTTACTAATAGTTTTCCATATTTTCGCAGGGCAAGGCAGGAGAAGGCCGGCCCTTTGAAAGACAGCATATCACAGTCGGCAACATTTCTGAATCTGGGAACATAATTATTTTGCATCACCCTCTATGCTGTCCAGCTCAAAAAGCACTGAAATATCCTCATCCTGGCCGATGCTTTGGGGGGGTTTAGTGGTAATACGTTCGCTATCCAGTTTCTCAGGGCCGGTCAAGTATGTGATAATGGATGCCGCTCTTTGATCGGCCAGGGACTGCAGAGCACGGGGATCAAGATCTACCTCTTCAACCAGGAGGACAAAAAGTTTTTGGGCCAGGTCCCGGGGATCCACAGTTTCCTCTTCTTTGTCCTGAACTTCCTGGCTGCCGCTGGATGGAGCCATGGAAGCACGGATCTGCTCGTACTCATCCTTTCCGTAATGGTCTATAAACATTTCAATCAGTTTTGCCTGCGTATCAGCATTGCTGAAATTCATTGACCGGGGATCTTCACCCGGCTTCAGTTCAATGCCTGATGCCTCCGCGAAATCCCGCCTGAATTGGCGCTTTTTCAATGCCTGTGCGTCAGCATCCGCGTCATACCGGCCGGTAATAATCAGTTTCAATAATGGACGCTGCTCAAGCGCTTTAAGCAATGTGTCCAGTTTTTCTTCCTCTGCAGGAGGAATAGCAGCTGACCCCGGCTCAAAAAGGACTTGATTGAGTGTTTCTTCTTCTGAACCAAACAAAGAAGCAAGGGCCCTAAAAGGGGAGCTAACGATACTGCCAAGCATATTTCTGACTGCCTTCCATACCACATGACTATAGCTGAACTCAGGGTCATCAAGACTGCCGGTAACCGGCATTTTTATATTTATGATGCCCCTGGAATCTTTGAGAAGCGCGACAGCCAGATCCAGGGGAAGATTGACCGCGTCCGGGCTTTCAACTTTATCGCCAAGCACCAGGGTCTCAATGACAAAATCGTTGTGACTTTGCAGGCGGCTGTCCTCAATCAAATATTTCAGATCAAGAGAAAGTTTGCCGCTTTTTATTTTACGGCCTGCAAACTTGGCTGAATAAGGAGTCAGGTCCGTCATTTCCAGGTTTTCGAATATAACGGAAATATCGGTAAACTCCTTAGGATCAAAAAAGTTGATCTCACCTTCTATTCTGCTGGTTCCGTACTGATCAACCCGCCCGTCAAGACTTACCCGGGAATGGTTCCCCGGAGATGACGATACCCCTGTAATAGAACCGCCAAGCTCATGAATCTCAGTATCAAACTCCAGTCTGAGACTGAAATCAGCAAAACGCAGAAAGCCCTTGTCCAGGTTTATTCGGCCGATTGTAACTGGAAAAGCAGTTTTGTCTTTGTCCGCCACCTGTTCGCCCTGTTGATTTTCTCCGGGGGATTTTTCATTAGACTTGAATGAATCAACCACATTCACTGTTCCGTCTTCAGAGATGATCAGTTCTCCTTTGAGTCCGGTAATGTTCAAAGTGTCCATGTTCAGACCGTGAGGATTTATATCCAGATTAAACTCGGGTACCATGAACTTTTTCCACCCGAGCATTGTCGCGCTGGTACTGTTGTCAATAACATCTAAATCGGTTATGTCCGCCTGGCCCTGATATGTCATTTCTCCCGCGCTGTTTCGATTGAATGTTCCGCTGGTTGACAGCAGCCCGGATTTTAGCGTCAGATCCGCTGCCTGGGTCAGGTAAGGCTGGACCACAGGCAGCGCAAGGTTTTTAAGGTCTACGGTGGATTCAAGGGAAACAGAAGAAGGATCCATCTGACCCGAAGCCTGCGCCGCTCCACCCTGATTGACCTTCAGTGCCGCCTCAAAGGGGAAGGATGATGTCCCGTCAAACTCTGAAACTTTGAGTCTGATATCTTTGAGATCCACCACCGGCTTGTCCTCCCGCGCTCTTTCGTCGGTCAGGTGGGCAGCGAAATTCTTCAGTTCAAAGGTATCGATAAAGAAATCCCATGGGCTGTTTGCTTCTGAAGAATTTTCATCTTCAGCGTCACTGGAAGGGAAGCTTCCTGCCTCAAAAAGCCTTGCAAGATTGAGCGTCTTATCCCTGTCCTGAATCACATCAATAACGCCGTCGCTGACCTTCAGGCTCGACAGACGCGCAGACCGCTCGTCCAGATCCAGAAAACCTTCTTCAGCCGTCACTGTCTCTACCTGAACAGCAGGACGCGCTGCTCCCTGGAACCCCAGGGCGATCCCCTCCAGCGCGAGAGCAAGTTCGTCCACCTGCACGGCGGGTTCAGGAGAACCCATGGTTACCGCGGCCTGAAAATTAAGATCGATATCTTCTGTGGACAGCATCCGCGCAGGTTTCAGGCTCTCATCTCTCAAATCCAGGCTCATATCTTCCAGGCTGACACCGGAAATATCGATTGTCCAGGGTTCATCAGAAGATACTGCTCCCTGCGGGGGTTTTGGGGTGTCGGCTTCTTTACCGCCGCGAATAATCTTCTGAAGATTCAACACCCCGTCTTTGTCGCTGTTGATATCCAGGCGGCCGGAAGCAAGCTTAAGGCTGAGATCCTGGACCGCGCGTCCGGTCATATCAATATTTTTGGCGTCCAGGCTCACTGTGGGCAGTTCCAGAAAAGGATCTTCTTCCTCTTCCAGCTGAAAAGCCAGATCATCCAGCTGTAAGCGCAAATCGTTCAAACCGGCGATGGTTGTATCTTCCCCGAGATCAATGAGATAACTGGTTTCTGCATTAATCTTTCCTTGTGGAGGAATGATGTTCAGCATGGACCGGAAAAAAGACCAGGGCAGTTCAGCCGGAACATGTCTGAAGGAAAGCTCGCCCTGGGAACGGAAAGGATGAAGTGTCATGCTTCCGGTCCAGTCGAGAACCGTTCCGTCGCCACCGGTTGCTGACAGAGAATAGTCTCCACCCTGTTCAGGAATGGTGGAAATATTGGTCAAATAAACAGTAAGGGGCTGGAAAGATAAATTTGCCGGTTCGGGCTGGCGGTTATCAGTTACTTCAATGTCGGCCTCGTTGATTTCTACATTGAAGAGAACCATTCGCAGCGGATTTTGGGGTTCTTGTGGATCCGATTCCTTCTGATCATCTCCGCTATCTGCCTGGAGCGGCAAATTAAGACCGCCCTGTTCATCAATGACCATATTCAGAAAAGCACCATCCAGGATCACATCCCTGAACGTCAAGGCCCATCGGAAAAGGCTGCTCAGCTGGAAATTGACATGCAGCCGATCAAAAGCGGCCAGCTTCTCCCCGGAAGGTTCATTCACCCTGAACCCCCGGGCCTCCATAACCAGACTGTAAGGATTTATAGAGACCTTTTCCAGGGTAACCTCTCTATTCAGCCGTTCACTGAGCATTCCGGGAAGGAAATGACCCATTAGAAATGGAGCCAGGAAAAAGCCGGCCAGGGTGTATATAACAAGCAGTGAGACAGCGGCGATTGTAAATTTGCTCTTCAGAACACCAAACATGCGCTTTTTGGTTTGTGCTTCCATGACGGACTCCATGCTGATTTCTTATACTGACTTTAAAAACAGATTACTCAAGATACCAGTAAAAGTATATTCAGGCTTTGGAATGAGTCAATGAAAGGCGGAAGCATTTCCAGTTTCTTGTTGCGCGACTGTTTATCAGGTTGTTGAAAATCTCCCAATTGGCTTTGTCGCTATAAGTTTAGTTCAACGTTCAATGTTCAATGTTCAACGTTCAATGTTCAATGTTCAACGTTCAATGTTCAACGTTCAACGTTGAAAAGTAATAAAAAAATGATTCCGGGAACTTTTTTTATTGTTTATCCGGCACCCACTTAAGTCAGTATTATCCAGGCATAAGCCTTTAGTGGTGTCCTAAGTGGGTAGCGGGACTGTAGCTTGGGATTTTTGAACAGCCAGCCTGATAAGGATTTTTTCAATCCGCTGTTATTTTGTGTAACTATTCACCAAGATCGAATAAGAAGACCTGGACCCCGGATCTAGTCCGGGGTGACGGTTGAAGCAGGCAGTTGCCTCTTCCGTCATTCCGGAGAAGCTTGTCCCGGGCTTGAACCGGGAGCCGGAATCCAGTGTGGTTAAATGGATATATGCCGTATGTGGTGAATAGTTACTATGTGGGGGAAGGGAAATATGGCTCCTAGACACAATGAGTGAATTTGAACAAAATCCACGGCTAACGTCGAAGATCCGGAAATATTTAGAATTGACCTCTCATAAAAACCGTTTCTCTTGACATTTCGCTATATGCGTCACAATGAATGAACCATATTTACCGGGCAGCCGGCAAAGTAAAAAACACCTTTGCGCCCTTCCCTGGCTCACTCTCCGCCCATATTTTACCGCCGTGCTTTTCCACAAACTCTTTGCACAGGATCAGCCCCAGGCCGGTTCCTTTTTCGCCTTCTGTGCCAAGCTGTCTTTTACTTTTATCAACACTAAATATGGTAGACAATATGGCCTCATCCATGCCTATTCCGTCATCCTGGACACAGAGTTTAACATCTGATCCCATCTCTCCTGCAGTTAAAGAAATATTGCCGCCTTGAGGAGTAAACTTAACCGCGTTGAAGATTACATTGCGGATAACAGTATTTATCATGGGCTGATCAACCAGCACCACAAGGTTTTGGGGGATGTCGGCGTTGATGGCAATACCCTTTCTTGCGGCCATATCCCGGGCTGTGTACAGGCTTGAATTAACAAGTTCATAAAGGCTGCATTTTTCAGGACTGAAATCCATGCCCCCCTGACTCATGCGCGCCCATTGCATCAGATCATTTAAAAGTGCCAGTGTGTTTTCAGTACTCTTATGCATTTCAGACGATACTAATCTGATGTCTTCCCGAGACAAAGATTCTGCTTCACTGGCGAGTATTTTCGAAGTGCCAAATATCCCGGCCATAGGTGATTTGAGGTCATGAGCAATGATGGAAAAAATTTTGTCTTTTTCTGCGTTGGCTTTCTGCAGTTGCTGATTGATGTTCTTGATTTTCTCCTCAGCCCGCTTACGCTCAGTGATATCGTGAGCAATGGCGCCGATTGAAGAGATTTCTCCGGCATCGTCTGTTAACGGAAACAGTGTGGTGAGAAAATGTCTGACCTCTCTGCCAAAATGAAGGCTGTCATCAACGTGAATCGACGAAGCTGCAGATTGCACCTGTGCAATTCTGTCTCTGAATATCTTGACCATCTCGGCTGGAAGCAGTTCATCAAAAGTCTTTTCCACCACCTGGAATGGTTCGAGTTGAAATATGCCGGCAACGGCAGGATTGACGAGCAGGTATCGGCCATCCAAATCAAACTCGCTGATCAATAGCGGGCTGTGGTTGAGTATTGATTGAAGCCTCTGGTTGCTCGCTCGCAATTCCTGCTCTGCCCGGACCTGCCCTGAGATATCCAGGAGTGCAAGCAGCAAATGCTGGGATTTGTCCTTTCCAGGCCTGACATGCAAGTTATTCTCCGGACTGCCTACGCACCTGACCATAAGGTCCATGTTCTTGCCGCACAGTCTGAAGTCCAGCTGTTTGCCTCTGGGATGCTTGAAAAACGCCTTGAAGCGGCCGTGGAAAGCTTTCAGATCGGCGGAAGCGATGAAGTCTCCCAAGGGCTTGCCGGTCAGAAGATGCGGTTCCCGGCCAACCATATCCGCAAAGGTCTGATTAGCCTGAGCAATGATGCCGTTCTGGTCAACAGTCAGATAACCTGCCGGAGAATCGTTGTAGAGTTTAGCGAAACGGTCCCGGGCAATTTCCAGATCTCTCTGGGTTTCGCGCAGTTCCTCATTCTGGATCTCAAGCTCTATCTGGTGAACATGGTAATCATGTATCAGATTTTTGATCTCTGCTGCAGTCAGATCTTCAATCTCAGGCATTTGCCTTTGAAGACGCTCTTCAGCCTTTTTCCTCAGTGATTCCTTACTTTCAAACTTTTGTTCCATAACCTTGCAGCTCATAATCATTAAGAATTTCCTGATCGTGGTCCAGCGGCCAGGACTAAAAAATCACAGTCAACTCCACAAAAGAATATAATTGTTATGAAGGAAAAAAACTATGGGCTTGTTTTCTATCTGAGTATCTTTGTCTGTAAATTAGAATGACGCTGAAATCAATCTGAAATGAGAACCTGTTTTTAATAGCGAGGCAAAAATGCGGCAGGGACAAGACTAGGTGCATGCTTTGAGATAAATCCCAACCTGCCTGAATTATCAAGATTTCATTTACCAGTCTTCAGAATAATTGAACCGGACTAATCA
>JAWOGL010000158.1:0-4744 GCA_046496945.1 Desulfonatronovibrio sp. | reverse complement strand
TTATTGATCAGGTTGACCAGCAGTCCTCCCAGGAAAAGCTGGATTATATGGTAGAACATCAGTGGCAGAAGAATGATGCCAAGGCCTGGCTGGGAAGAGAAAATCAGGTTGGCCATGGGAGCGCCGGCTGCCAGTGTTTTCTGAGAACCGCAGAACAGAGCAGACATGGCGTTTTCGTGATTGAACCTTATTGTCCTGATACCGGTCCAGACCAGGGCCGTGACCAGGAAAAAAAGAATAACAGCCGCGGAAGCCGCCAGTAAAGTTGTTTCCAGGCCATGAGCGGCCCAGATATTTTTCTGCCAGGAATTGCTGAAGGCTGCATAGACTATAAACAGGATAATCAGGCTGTTTATAATGGAGAATAATTTTTTAAGAGGATCAACGAGTTTGTAAACAAAAGGCCTTAATATCTGCCCGGCAATTATTGGGGCCAGAAGCATAAGGGAAATGTCCAGGAAAAGTTTGCCCAGGGGAAGTGTTTCACCGCCTGTCTGCAGCCAGATACTTATCCACAAAGGGGTGATAAATATCCCGGCGATATTGGCTGTTGCTGCATTGAATACAGCTCCGGCAACATTGCCTCCGGTCATGGCAGTATAGGCAATGGCGGTTGCTATGGTTGTGGGCAGGGCTCCCAGAAACAGGATTCCCAGTTTCAGCTCGGGTGACAGCAGATTTCCTGCCGTAAAAATCATGGCCAGGGCCATGACCGGGATAATCAGGAAGATAAATATCTGCACGAATACGTGCAGTCGCCACTGCATGACTCCCTTTTTCAATATTGTCAGGGAAAGGGTCAAGCCCTGAAAAAAGAAGATCAGGACTACGCCAAGCCTGGTGGTGATTTCACTTCTGAGCTCTCCGCCTGTGGCGCCCGGTCCTGGAATAAGCCAGGCCAGAAAAGCGGCTGCGATAAGGCCCAGGAGGAACCAGTTCTGTTTGAACCATTTTTTTATGCTCATATTCAACTCTTTCTGAAAATTATTCAGTGACGGGCTAAAGAGCATATATTCAGGTGAAAGGCAATTGAGAACACATAGAATTTCAAATTGTTAAATGTTTCCATCCGGAAAGTCTTTCTTTCCGGATGTTGAAGCTGCTGGTTTTCTTTCCGGAAACGAGGAGTTTTTTCTTTTGGCAAGGAAATCAATCAATTATGAGGAGGCGTATCTTAATACGTTGACGAATAATTGTGCAGATTGACGCCGCCAAAAGGGAAAAGAACCGTTTCCGGATGAAAACTAAATTGTGTGGCTGTCTGCAGAAAGACAAGGCCGTTTTTACTGATTTGACAATTAAGGAAAACATATCATGGGCTACAGAAATACCAGACAGTGTCTTGACGCTTTAGAGGCCAGGGGAGAACTGGTTAAAATAGACCGGGAAATTGATCCATATATTGAAGCCGGAGCTATTCAGCGCAGGGTTTTCCAAAGCAGGGGTCCGGCTCTGCTTTTTACCAGAGTCAGGGGAACCCGGTTTCCCATGGCTGCCAACATGTTCGGCACCATGGAACGGGCCAGGTTTATTTTTCGCGATACCCTGAAGACCCTGGACAAACTGTTCAAGCTCAAGATTGATCCGGTGCTGTTTTTGAAAGCGCCCTGGAAATATATGGACGTCCTGCCCATGCTGGCCAGGATATGGCCTAAAACAGCTGGAACAGGCCCTGTCCTGGAAGCAGAAACCAGTATTGAGTACCTGCCCCGCCTTGTTTCCTGGCCCATGGACGGCGGGGCTTATGTGACCCTGCCTCAGGTCTACTCTGAAAATCCGGTCAGGCCCGGACTCATGCATTCCAACATCGGCATGTACCGGGTCCAGATGACTGGCAATGATTTCAGGATGAACCATGAAGCAGGACTTCATTATCAGATTCACAGAGGAATCGGTCTTCACCATCAGCAGGCCATAGAAAAGGGCGAGCCTTTGAGGGTTAATGTGTTCATAGGCGGTCCTCCGGCCATGACTCTGGCCGCGGTCATGCCTCTGCCGGAAAACGTGCCTGAAATGATTTTTGCGGGGGCTCTTGCCGGCCATAGAATTAAGATGGTCAGGGCAGCCAATGATCTGCCCATGCCTGCTGAGGCTGATTTCTGCATTTCCGGTTATATTGATCCGGGAAATGAGATGCCGGAAGGTCCGTTTGGAGATCATCTGGGATATTACAGCCTGAGACACGACTTTCCCGTGCTAAGGGTTAAGCAGGTTCATCACCGCAGAGATGCTGTCTGGCCCTTTACCACAGTTGGAAGGCCACCTCAGGAAGATACGGTGTTCGGGACTCTTATTCATGAGCTTACTCATGAGCTCATTCCCACGGTCTTCAGCGGCGTGCATGAAGTTCACGCCGTGGACGCGGCAGGGGTTCATCCACTGCTTCTGGCGGTGGGCCGGGAGAGTTATGTGCCCTTTGCCGGAGAAAGACAGCCCCAGGAGCTTCTGACCTGCGCCATGAACCTGCTGGGCCAGAGCCAGACTTCTCTGTCCAAATATTTGATGATAGCGGCCAGAGAGGATGATGCAGAGCTTACAGCCAGGCGCATTCCTGATTTTTTTCATCATGTGCTCAAGAGGATGGATTTTGCCAGGGATCTGCATTTCATTACCAGGACGACCATGGATACTCTGGATTATTCCGGTATCAGCCTGAATCAGGGCTCCAAGGTGATCATGGCTGCGGCAGGCAGCGTGAAAAGAAAGCTGGGGATTAAGTTTCCCCGAGACCTGGATCCTGGAAATGAGTTTTCAGCAGTCAGATTTATGGCTCCGGGAATCCTGGCTGTGCAGGGGCCAAAGAATTCACAGCAAAGAGACAGCCATGATCCTCTTATGAAAAAGCTGGGAGCCAGGCTTGAAAATGTACCGGGCATGGAAGCCTTTCCCCTGATCGTGGTGGTGGATGACGCCTTTTTTACAACCGCCGGCTGGAATAATTTTCTGTGGGTGGTATTTACCAGGTCTGATCCGGCCACAGATATTTACGGGATAGGTGAGTTCACCAACTGCAAACACTTCGGCGCAACCAAAGGGATAATTATTGATGCCAGATTAAAGCCCTACCACCCGCCGGTGCTGGAAGATGATCCTGAAGTTGAAAAGAAGGTGGATAAACTGGGTGAACAGGGCGGACCGCTTTATGGGATAATCTAGTTTTCTTCCGGTTAGTCTTCTGCTCTTCCTTTTTTTCTGTTCAGCTTCGACAAAATCTCTCTGTATGGATGTGGGTGAACTTCCAGGTGCTAGCCACAGAAATTCCGGCATCAGCCGCTCTTTGCCCGGCGATGGGTATGACCTCTGCCTGGAGTTCCCGGAAAAGAACGTCTACTATCCGAAAAGAAACCTTTAGCGCTATGCGCGATGGCTGCTTGATTCTTTCCGCAGCCACCACGCTCTGACTGGAAAGGTTGCATATAACCGCGTTCACGGGGTCCTGGGAAAACTTCCAGATTATCCTGGCATTTTATTCATTTTCCGGCAGTTCCCTGATCAAATCCTTGAACTGAGCCCACTCTTCAGCATTCCATAGCTCTGTATGAGCGTGGCCAAAGGAACGGATGATTGCCGATACCTTAAAAGCCGTTTGGATATCGGGCGCACTGAAGATGTCCAGGTAATCATAAGGCCCTGTAATTGCGAAATTATGAATCCATTTTACTTCCGGACATTGCGTGCTGATCCTTTCCACCACTTTTTTCTCCAGAGCTTCCAGTGTCTTTGGCGATGAGATGGACTGAGATGATAGCCGGGTAAGCATAATAAAAGTATTCATAGTTACCTCCTTCTGGTTATTGTGTTGCCGGATGTTGAAAAAACTGGGATTTGCCCGAATACATTAAAAGCCTTAATGGCTTTTGTTAGGGAACTTCCAGGCACATATCCCTGAATATGCTTTCAGATAAAATGATATTCAGGGATATATATTTGTAAAGTGCTGTTGGGGGATCAGCAGCATTCGGGAAGTCTGGCCGAGGGAGAAATGCACTTCTCAGTTAATAACGGTGTGTTTTTAGTATTGCAGTGACAAAGGCTCTGTCCCGCACCCGGCCTGTTAAATCAGGAGCGGGATAATTGCGCCGAATTCAAAGGTAAAGACCGACGGTTAAAGTTTTTATTGCTCTGGGCTTTTGGCAAGTTTTCAGCAGCTGAGGTGAAACCCGGCCGCCACATCCTTTCCTTCATCCGTCAGCCTGTTGAACTCCTGGACGGCTTTGCCCGTGCTCATTTCCATAAGCTTGATTCCTTCCTGCTCCAGTCTGGTTTTTACTTCCGGATCCAGGCGCAAAAAACCTGGCCTGCCCTTGCCGATAACCAGGATTTCCGGTTCTGCTTCCAGTATATCCTGGACATCTTCGGGCAGGACTTTGTGGCCTTTCTTTCGCCACCAGCCAGGCACTACCCTGCCTTTAATGATTTTCAGATCATCAGTATAAACCATGCCCTGAATGTTTATTCTGCCGAATGAATATTTATCAATCATAACTGGGTTTATTCTCCGATAATTTTAATGAGCACCCGTTTTTTTCTGCGGCCGTCAAATTCTCCGTAGAATATTCTTTCCCAGGTTCCGAAATCAAGACGGCCGTCTGTGATGGCCACCACGACTTCCCGGCCCATAATTTGGCGTTTCATATGCGCGTCTGCGTTATCTTCTCCCACGTTATGGCGGTATCCGGAAACCGGTTCATGAGGGGCCAGTTTTTCCAGCCAGACTTTATAGTCGTGGTGCAGCCCCGACTCA
>JAWOGL010000067.1:0-29517 GCA_046496945.1 Desulfonatronovibrio sp. | reverse complement strand
CCAGGGTGATCTGGCTTTCCCATTGAAACGGGGTATGAGGCTTGGGCACAAAAGGAGAGATGGACGCGGTGATCTGCAGTCTTTTCCCGGCCTTTGCCCCGGTCTTGAGTACCTTGAGGCATAAATCCCTGATCCCTTCCAGGTCCTTATCCGTTTCTGTGGGCAGGCCGATCATAAAATAAAGCTTGACCCCGTTCCAGCCCAGATTGAAAAGGGTTTCAGTGTGGCTAAGGAGTTCCTCTTCGGTTACGCCTTTATTGTCCACATCCCTCAACCGCTGAGTCCCTGCTTCCGGGGCCAGGGTGGCATGGGTGTGCCTGATGCGGGCGATAAGTTTCATCAGTTTTTCATTAACCGAACCAACCCGCAGTGAAGGCAGGGAAATGGACACCTGCTCGCTCTGACACCTGGTGAAGCTTTCCATGAATAATTTTTCCAGAGCTGAAAAATCTCCAGTACTAAGAGACAGAAAAGACAGTTCCTCCAGACCGGTTTGCCGGAGTGCCTGATCAATAATACTGACGATGGAGGGAACCTTTCTTTCCCTGACCGGACGGTAGATGTTTCCAGCCTGGCAGAACCTGCATCCCCTGGTGCATCCCCTGGCCACCTCCACACTGAAGCGGTCATGAACAATCTTTCCGTAAGGAATGACCTGGTCCGTGGGAAAGGCAACCTGATTCAAGTCCCGGACCAGTCCCTTGCGAACCACCCGGTAGTCTTCATGAACCGGCTCAAGTCCTGTCCGGCTGTTGCTTTGAAAAAATGAGGGAATATATATCCCGGGGACATTCTTGAGCTTTTGCAAAAGATCCGTTCTGGACCACTGCTCCGCCCCGGCCTGACCAACCATCTGCGCCACGCGCACCAGGAGTTTTTCTCCGTCACCAAGGACCATGAAATCAAAAAAATCAGCCACTGGCTCGGCGTTAAAGGTGGCTCCGCCTCCGGCAATGACCAGTGGATAATTATCTCCCCGGTCCCTGGAATAAAGGGGAATACCAGCCAGATCCAGCATATACAGGATATTGGTGTAACAAAGCTCGTGAGTCAGGCTGAAGGCCAGGATATTCAGCCGGTCAAGGGGCGTGTCCGATTCCAGGGTACACAGGGGCAGGCCGTGTTTTTTCAACACCAGGGATGCTTCCACTGTGGGAGCAAATACCCGTTCAGCCCAGAAATCCGGCTGGTCGTTGACCTGCTTGTAAAGAAGCTTCTGCCCCAGATAAGACATGCCCACTTCATAAAGATCCGGGAACGCCAGGCCAATACGCACGGATATTTTTTCTTTATCTTTGTGAACCGAGTTGACTTCGTTGCCCAGATAATGACTGGGCTTGGGAAGATATGGCAGTAATTCTTTCATGATTGATCCTGAATCCGGGAAGTCATTTTATTACAATCAGACATCCGGCAATAGTTATTGTGTTGCATCTATTCATCATGTATTTATGATCAGCCACTGAATTTAAAGCCAGTCCCTGGTTGCTGGCTATGATGAATAATTACATTTTATTTTCTTCAAAACAGCTCCAAAAAAGAACTCTTTGAACTCCTGGCCGGGATCAGTCTGAAACATCTTTTCCAGGTCAAAGTCTTTATGCTCATACAAAAAATCATTGATCCTGCGTTCATTTTCACTCGGGCACAGAGTACAGGTCAAGTAGACAATCCTGCCCCCTCTATTTAACAGAGCGGCGGCACTGTCCAGCAGTTCCGCCTGGGTATGAGCCAGCCTGTCAACATCGCCGGGACTTCTTTTCCACTTGATGTCGGGTCTGCGGCTGAGCACCCCCAGTCCGGTGCAGGGTGCGTCGATGAGCACGGTTTGCGGCGAAGTGCCCAAGGCCGGAAACTTCCCGCCAGCGGCAAACAATAGAGTGCGGTATCCATGACGCGCGCTGTTTTTTCTTAAATTATTCAAACGGTTCAAGTTGACGTCGCTTGAATATACCTGTTTGCCGTGATCCAGCATTAAAAAAGTCTTGCCTCCGCTTCCGGCGCACATGTCCCAGACCGGCTGATTCCAGTCCTTCAACCCGAGTTCGTGCATGGCCTGCTGCCCGGCAAAACTCTGTCTGACCGCTTTTCCTTCCAGCAGGTACTTATCCAGACAAGGAAAACCGGTTCTGACCAGAACACTGTTTGCCAAACGCCTGACAACATATTGTGAATCATCAACTGCTCCGTGAAAGCCTTTGATTTCTCTAAGCCCTGCAGGAGGCCGGTCCAGGCTCTGCTGCAGATACTGAAGACAAAGCTGTCTGCCATAGGCCTTTTTCCACATCTTCACAATCCATTCCGGACAGCTGTAATACCTGGACCAGAAGCGGATTTCTCCGGGGTGGTCATTTTTAAAAATTTGTTCGTCGCATATATTGACCTGCAGGGCCTTGCGCAGAACCGCGTTGACCAGGCCGGACATTTTGCGGCCAAAAAGCCGGGAGGCTGATTCAACCGCGCTGGACACAGTAGCGTACGAAGGTACTTTGTCCAGATAATAAAGCTCATATCCGGCCAGCCCCATCAAGGTCCGCACTTTCAGCGGAAGCTTTTCAGGTTTATCCAGAAAAAGGCTGATCACGTAGTCGACGCGCCCCCGGAAACGCAGGTAGCCGTAAACAATTTCCGTGGCCAGAGCCTTGTCGCGCTCATTGCTGATTTTTTGAAGTTCCTGATCCAGGACGGCCTGAAGATCTCCTTTGCCCTTCAGGCACAGCAACACTGCATTATAGGCTGATATTCTGGGATCCGGGTAAATCATGTTGTTTTTGCGTTCAATGTTCAAGGTTCAAAGTTGAGAAATCAGCAGCTTTTCATCGCAGTCTATGGCTTGACAGGTTGTTGAAAATCTCCCAATGGCTGTGTCGCTATAAGTTTAGTTCAACGTTCAATGTTCAACGTTCAAAGTTGAAAAGTAAGAAAAAAATGATTCCGGGAACTTTTTTACTCTTTATCCGGCACCCACTTGGGCAGGTATTATCCCGCCATAAGTCATTTGCGGCATTTCAAGTGGGTGCCGGACTGTCCCTTGGAATTTTTGAATAACCTGCCTGATAAGGATTTTTTTTACGCGCTGTTAAATCAGAAGACCGTCGCCTGTCCGGACTGGAAATACCGGCAGTGTTTGACCCGGCCATGGCTCCATCAGGCAAAACCGGCCTTTGCCTTGTTAAATTCCACATAAAATGGTTCTGTCTTACCTAAGCCGCGACAGGGGGTTTGAAGACGGAAGAAAACCGGACTGGCTCCAGGATTAAAAGAAAACACGGTGAACATTTGCCAAGAAAAATTACAAAGGCAAGCTACGCTTTTGACAAGGGGTCTTTAGCCACAAAAAGATCCAGGGCCCTGCGCACATGATCCAGGGGAACCTGAGTGTCCAGACACGGTCCCATGGGGCGTTCGTTGAGGACCCCGTAAACCGGGATGGGATAAGTATCCTGAATTCCGCTGGACAGATCCCGCTCACAGGCCACAGCCAGAATTATTCTGGGCCTCAGATTAACCACGATCCGTCTGGCTATTGTGCCGCCGGTGGCAATGGCCAGGTGAGTGCCGAATTCTTCGCTGAGTTCCAAAAGCCCGGCGATGGCGCATTCCCCGCATCTTTTGCAGTTGTTGACGTTATAGGTAAGCCTGCGGCTGCACGTACTTTTCTGCAGACAATGGGGCATGAGCATAAGCACCTGATCAGGGGGATATTTCCGGTTTTCCGATAATACCAGCTCATTGTTGACTTTAATAAAGGAAGACCTGATTTTCTGTTTGGGAATGCCCAGGATCCGACCGAAAACAGTCATCAAAGGCAGAAAGAATTTAATGCTCAGCCCCCGGATCTTTCCTGACAGAAATATCCTGCGTTTGAGCAGGATGTTCAGGATCAAAGCCAGGGAAGCCCAGGCAATAAACAAAATAGCCAGGCCGACGAGTCCGCCCAGAACCCAGGGAGCCGCGGGATGGATATTCTTAAGGCCCACAAAAGGAATTAGCCATACCAGGAGCAGAATCAGGCAAACCAGGATGGAAGTAACTGAGATAAGACCGATAAAAAGTCTTTTCCTGGCCACAAAAGATGATTCAATCTCTTTTTCCAGAAATATTTTTTCGGGCTTTGCCATAAATATCCTCAGGCAGTGAAAGCGGTAAACAGATACCTGTCAGCTTGACGTCTGCAACCTGAAACTCACCCGACACCTCAACATCTGCTTAAAAAACCGCATTCAAACTCTGTAGCGTTCATGGCCCGGCAGCCCTGGGGCTTGACCCTGGGGACTAGATATATCTTATCCGCGCAGGCAATCCCTAAAAATTCATCCGTGGTTCCGGTAATGGTCCCCGGAGTGATATCTTCCGGCTTATCAGGGCCGATGCGTCCCGGAAAAACCTGCATTCTCATGGTTTCCCGGCCTGGCCCGGTCCAGTCAAACCACGAACCGGGCCAGGGGAAAAGGGCCCTGATGCGGTCATGAACTTTCTGGGCTGGCTGGTTCCATATTACAAGTCCCTCTTCCTTGGTCAGTTTGGGCGCGTATGTGGCCTGGGTCTCATCCTGGTCAATGGGCCTGACGGTTCCGTTTTCCAGTCCTTCCAGGGCTTCCACCAGCATTTGTCCGCCCATGTTGGCCAGATCATCATGCAGTTTGCCTGCGGTATCGTTGATATCAATCCCCATGGCCCTTTGCAGCAGAACAGGCCCGCTGTCCAGTCCCCGGGTCATGAGCATGATGCTCACGCCTGTGACCACTTCGCTGTTCAAGATGGCCCTTTGTATAGGGGCCGCCCCCCTGTATCTGGGCAGAAGAGAGGCATGGACATTGATGGGCATCCGCCCGGCAGTATCAAGAACTTCCTGGGGAAGAACAAGTCCGTAAGCCGCCACCAGCAGATAATCAGGCGCAAAAGAGGCCAGTTCTTCTATCTGATCAGGGTTTTTAAAGTTTTCCGGCTGGAGCACGGGAAGGCCTTTTTCCAGGGCCAGCTTCTTGACAGGCGGGGACGCGAGCTTGCGTCCCCGGCCGCAGGGCCGGTCCGGCTGGGTATAGACCGCCACCGTCTCTCCTTGTGACCAGTCCAGCACATAGTCCAGAATGATCCGGGCAAAATCAGGAGTGCCCATAAAGACTATTCTTCTTTGTTCTTGAGCCATTTCATTACTTTCTTATCATAAAGTTTTCTTTTCAGTCTGCTGATGCGGTCTATAAACAGAATCCCGTCAAGGTGATCTATCTCGTGCTGCAGGCAGGTAGCCAGGATATCATCCGCGTCCAGGACAACCTCCTTTCCTTCCAGATCAAGGCCGCGCACCCGGACCTTTTCCGCTCTTTTAACAATGCTCCGGTAACCGGCAACGCTCAGGCATCCCTCTTCACCTTCACACTCTCCGTGTGCTTCAATTATTTCCGGGTTGACCAGAACCATAAGGCCCTCCCGGTTGTCAGGCCCGCTCACATCCACGGTAATCAGCCTGACTCCCTCTCCAACCTGTGGCGCGGCCAGGCCGATGCCCCTGTTTTCATACATTACAGCAGTCATTTCCCCGGCCAGATCACGGATAAAATCATCAATATCTTCAATCTCCGCGGCTTTCCGGCTGAGGATTTCATTGGGGTAGACAAGTAACTTTCTGGACATTTCTATACTTCTCCAGGCTTCTCCCGAAGCTTGAGCCCGAGTTCTCTAAGCTGTTTTCTGGAAACTTCCGAAGGAGCCTCGGTCAAAACGCAGGCTGCCTTCTGGGTCTTGGGAAAAGCAATCACGTCTCTTATGGAACTTGAATTGGTCATAAGCATGATAAGCCGGTCCAGCCCGAAAGCAATTCCTCCGTGAGGAGGTGCTCCGTACTGGAGGGCGTTGAGCAGAAAGCCGAACTTGTCCTGTGCTTCGTGTTCATCAATTCCCAGGGATTCAAACATTTTCTGCTGATCCCGGCTGTTGTGGATGCGGATGGACCCGCCGCCCACTTCATGTCCGTTCAAAACCAGGTCATAGGCCCGGGCCAGGGCCTGTCCCGGACTGGTTTTAAGCAGTTCAAAATGCCCTTCCCGGGGAGACGTAAAAGGGTGATGCCTGGCCATCCATCTCTTTTCCTCGTCATCCCATTCCAGAAGAGGAAAATCAGTAATCCACAGGGGGGCAAACACCTCCCTGGGAATCAGATCAAATCGTTCACCAAGCTTGACTCTCAGATTGCCCAGAGCCGCATTGACCATATCCGGCGAACCTGCCTGGAAAAAAACAATGTCTCCCGCCTGAAGATCCAGTTCTATACTTAAACCTGAGCGTTCTTCTTCACTCAGGAATTTGGCAATGGGGGACTGCCATTCGTTTTCCTTGATCTTGATCCAGGCCAGGCCCCTGGCCCCGTAAATCTTCACAAAATCGGTGTAGTCGTCAATATCCTTACGCGATAGAACGCTGCCTCCGGGAACCACCAGGGCCTTGACCATATCTGATTCAGAAAACAGGCGGAAGTTGGAACTTTTAACTATATGAGTTACATCCCTTAGCTTGAGATCAAACCGGACGTCGGGTTTATCCAGGCCGTACTCGTCAATGGCCTGGGCATAACTGATCCTGGTGAATGGAGTCTCCAGCTCCATATCCATGGTTTCCCGGAAAAGCCGGGCCACCAGACCCTCGGCCATGGACATGACCCCTTCTTCATCAGCAAAGGACATCTCCAGATCAATCTGGGTGAACTCAGGCTGCCGGTCAGCCCTTAGATCCTCGTCCCTGAAACACTTGACAACCTGGTAATATCTGTCCACGCCTGAGCACATGAGCAGCTGCTTGAAGAGCTGAGGGGACTGGGGCAGGGCATAAAAATCACCCTGGTTCAACCGGCTGGGAACCAGAAAATCCCTGGCTCCTTCAGGGGTGCTTTTAGTCAGGATGGGAGTTTCAACCTCAATAAAATCACTTTCATGCAGAAAATTGCGCACCGCCTGAACCGCTTTGCTGCGGAAAACAAGGTTGCGGGCCATGAAAGGTCTTCTAAGGTCCAGATAACGGTATTTGAGACGCAGGCTTTCTGCCGCGTCCATCCTGTCCTCAATAATGAACGGAGGCGTCTTGGCCCGGTTGAGAAGCCTGAACTCGGTTACCGCCACCTCAATCTCTCCGGTCTTAAGATTGGGATTGATCATGTCCCCTGGCCTTTCGCGGACAATCCCCTTGACAGCCACTACATATTCGGACCGAAGGCCATGGGCTTCTTCCAGGGCCTGGGCATTGGTGTCCGGAGTAAAAACCACCTGGGTAAGGCCTTTGCGGTCCCGAAGGTCGATAAAAATCAAACCGCCGTGATCGCGTCTGTACTGAACCCACCCCATTAAACATACCTGCTGGTCTACATTATCAAGCCCGGGTTCATCACAATAATGACTCCTGATCCACCAGCCCAGAGGCTTGACCTGCAATTCGCTTTTAGATTCCTGCATTTATCCGTTCCTTCGGTAATTGTTGTTTTTTCCCTTGATATTCAGACCCAGAGCCTGTTCCACGTCTTCCTGACTTACCGCCCGCTGCACTCCGGTGGCCATATCCTTGACCTGAATCTCTCCTTTTTCCAGCTCGTCCGGGCCAAGCAGAAGGCAGGTCTTGACTGCCAGCCTGTTGGCCTGTCTCAGTTGAGCCTTGACGCTTTTGACCTGGAAGCTCACTTCCCCTGAAAAACCTTTTTCCCGGAGACGCCGGACCAGCAAAAGGGCTTTGTCCATGGCCTGTTCATCCAGCACCGCCAGATAAAAATCCCTGGGTCTTTCACTTATCCCCTGAAGAAGCAGACCAAGTCTTTCCATTCCGCAGGCAAAACCGACTCCCGGCACATCCGGACCACCCAGATCCCTGACCAGTCCATCATATCTTCCGCCGCCGGCCACTGAACTCTGAGCTCCAATATCATGGGATATGATCTCAAAGGTAGTTCTCTGGTAATAATCCAGACCGCGCACCAGGTTGGGATTCAGATGGTACTTTAACCCGGATTTACCCAGCATGTTAATAACCTTTTCAAAATGATCCCGGCACTCCTGGCACAGACTCTCATTGATTCGGGGAGCACTTGCAACCAAATCCCTGCACGCCGGAACCTTGCAGTCAAGGACTCTTAAGGGGTTCAAATCGATTCTTCTCCGGCAGTCCGCGCATAGATTATCCTGGTCCAGGCCGGTAAAATAATCCTTGAGAGACTGATGAAACCCGGGACGGCACTTTTGACACCCCAGGGAATTTATCTCTATATCCAGTTTTTTAAGGCCCAGATGCTCCAGATAAGTCCAGAGCATTATTATCACTTCCGCGTCAGACCAAGGCGAATCCTCACCCAGTATCTCCGCGTTTATCTGGTGAAACTGACGCATCCTGCCTTTCTGGGGGCGCTCGTACCTGAACATGGGACCGGTAGTGAACAGTTTTTTTACAGCGCCTGCGCCTGAAAAGGGACTGTCGATATAAGCCCTGACCACTCCGGCGGTAGCTTCGGGACGAAGAGTCATGCTTCTGCCCTTGCGATCCGGAAATGTATACATTTCCTTTTGAACCACGTCTGTTTCCTGGCCGATGGAACGGGCAAACAGCTCTGTCGCCTCCAGGGCGGGAGTCCTGATTTCCTCGTAACCGTACCTGGAGAATATATCCCGGGCTGTTTCCTCCATGAACACATAGGCTGTGCTTTCAGGCGGAAAGAGATCGGAAAAGCCTTTTATCCGGTTTATCTTGCTCATTTTGTTAATTTTTAAGATTTAAGGGTTATAACAGCGTGCTGCAAAAGTCCTTATCAGGCAGGCTGTTCAAAAATTCCAGGCGACAGTCCGGCACCCACTTGAGATGACATTAATGACTTATGCCGGGATAATACTCACTTAAGTGGGTGCCGGATAAACAACATAAAAGTTCCCGGAACCAATTATTTTTTCGTAACTATTCACCACATACGGAATATGGCTATTCAGCGGCACTGGATTCCGGCTTTCGCCGGAATGACGGAAAAGAGTAACAGCCTGTTTTAACCTTCACCCCGGACCAGATCCGGGGTCCAGGTCTTCTTGCTCGATCTTGTTGAATAGTTACATTTTTTCGTATCTATTCACCACATGTTATGATCAGCACTGAATCTAAGGCCGGTTCCTGGTTCATGTTTCGCCATTGATGCGATGTTTGACCGTTGCAGGTTCCGTTCAGGCAAACCATACACATTAAAAACCGCCGTTTTTTTTCCAAAATATGCAAGGTTTCCACTCCAGTATAACATGCCCGGCTAATGGTTTGCCTTAGGGAACCGCTACAGGGAGTTCGTATCAACAGAAACATGAACCGGGGACTGGCCGCCGGCTATGGTGAATAGTTACATTTTTTCTTACTTTTTAACGTTGAACATTGAACGTTGAACGTTGAACTAAACTTATATCGGCGCAGCAATTGGGAAATTTTCAACAGTCAGTTAACCCCTGGACAGCCAAATTCAATAATAGTAAAGGTATCCAGCCCGGCTCGGCAAACCTGCATATAACAGCGTGTTGAAAAGTCCTGATAAACGTAGATCAGTTAATCCAAGCCGGTATAAATGTCAAAACAACAATAGGAGTATGGATGAATAAGGCCTTATCCCTGATTGGTTTTAAAAATAGCGGCAAAACCACTCTCATGCTGAATCTGACGCAAGAATTGAAAAATAGAAACATAAAAGTATCTGCTGCCAAATTTTCCCATCACCAGTTTGACCGGTCCGATACCGACACAGCCATGATCAGCCGCCAGGCAGTTGATCTGGCAGGACTTACCCAAAGCGAAACCATGCTCTGCTGGTCTGAAAAAAAATATCTCCCGGATCTTCTGCCCCTGATGAACGGAGATGTCTTGCTGGTGGAAGGAGGCAAGAACCTTGGCTGGCTGCCCAGGATACTTATGCTGAGTCACCCGCAGGAGGCCCGGCAGCTGGGGCGGGAACTGGCTCTGGCCACCTGGGGGGATGTCAGAACAGATCATCTGCCTCATCTGGAAAATATTGAAGAGCTGGCTGACCTGCTGATGAACAGGGGCTTTATCCTGCCCGGGCTGGACTGCGGATCCTGCGGTCATGAAACCTGTGCGGGTCTTGCTGCGCAGATAGTCGCGGGCCAGGCCAGCCCGGAAGACTGCCAGGCCAGGAAAACCAGCCTGGAAGTCAAGGTAAACGGAAAAACCCTGGGAATGAATCCCTTTGTGGAAAGAATCATCAGCAAATCAATCCTGGGTATGATGTCCGAACTTAAGGGCTATTCTCCGGGCAAAGTCGAGATCAAAATCAACGGATAAATACATGGACAAACCAAACATCCTGGTTACCGGCGGCGCCGGATACATCGGCAGTCACACCTGCAAGGAACTGGCCTCTTCAGGCTACACCCCCATAACTCTGGACAATATGGTTTACGGTCATGACTGGGCCGTAAAATGGGGTCCGCTGGTCAAAGGGGACATCAATGATCCCGTGATTCTGGACCAGGTTTTCACCAGATTCCGGCCTGAGGCGGTCATTCATTTTGCGGCCTTTGCCTATGTGGGCGAATCCGTGACTGACCCGGCCAGATATTACCGCAATAATGTCGCCGGCACTCTAACCCTCCTGGAAGCTATGAAAAAACACGACTGTCCGTCAATTGTGTTTTCCAGCACCTGCGCTACCTACGGTGAACCTTTAAAAATACCCATTCCCGAAGAACATCCCCTCAGCCCCATTAATCCGTATGGCCGCAGCAAACTGATGATCGAACAGATCTTAAACGACTTTGATTTCGCCTACGGGATAAAAAACGTCTGCCTGCGTTATTTCAACGCGGCAGGAGCCGATCCTGACGGTATGACCGGGGAAGATCACGACCCGGAAACCCATCTTATCCCTCTGGCCATTATGGCAGCCATGGGCTTGAACAAAGGGCTGGGCATATTCGGAGACGACTACCCCACTCCTGACGGCACAGCCATTCGTGACTATATCCATGTAACCGATCTGGCCCGGGCCCATATCCTGGCCCTGGAATTTATGCGCGGCCGAAGCAGAAGCGATTTTTTCAACCTGGGTACTGGAACAGGCCACAGCGTACAGCAGGTGGTGGATACGGTTGAAAAAACAAGCTCGCTCAAAGTTCCTGTCAGGAGAACCGCCAGGCGTGCCGGCGATCCTCCCGCCCTGGTTGCGGTTTCACAAAAGGCCCGGAACATCCTGGGCTGGAAGCCGGAATTCACCAGCCTGGAAATCATTATCAGAACCGCCTGGGACTGGCATCAAAAAAATAACGGAGGTCTGTAAATGGCGTGCCCCAACACAGTTCCATATAGAGGAAAAATCAACCGGCAGAAGCGCGAACACCTTCTTGAGCAGAAAAGCGTGATTCTGTGGTTTACCGGCCTGTCCGGATCAGGCAAATCCACCATTGCCCACGCGGCCGAGGAAAGGCTCCACGCCCTGGGCAGGCTGACCTATGTTTTTGACGGTGACAATGTCCGCCACGGACTGTGCAGCGACCTGAGCTTCTCTCCGGAGGGACGGGCTGAAAACCTGCGCCGCATAGCCGAAATGGTCAAACTTTTTCTGGACGCTGGAATCATCTGCATGAGCGCCTTTATATCTCCTGACCGCCAGGACAGGGAGAAAGCAAAAGAAATCATCGATTGCGACCGCTTTTACGAAGTATATGTCAAATGTCCTTTGGAAGTATGCGAGCAAAGAGATGTAAAAGGATTGTACAAGCTGGCCAGACAGGGAAAAATCAAAAATTATACCGGCATATCAGCGCCCTATGAAGAACCAAAAAACCCTGACCTGGTCCTGGAGACATCAAGACATGACCTGGAGGCGTGCGTGGGAAAAGTGGTGGAATTCGTTCTTAAAACCAACAACATCTGATATTTTATAACTATTCACCATATCCAGCGGCTGTTCATAATAATATGGTGAACAGATACGATATTTTTTGTATCTTGCTCTTTAACTGCCAGTATGCCATATTTGCGTAAAGATGTTCAACCGGCAATCATACGGAAATCAAGCATATGCAAAAATGGATCCCTCTTTTTATCCTTACCCTGACAATACTTTTTTTTTATTGCTGCCCCGCTCCAGGCCGGGCCGATGTCAACCAGCAAAGACAAGATTTTACAGCTGCTGAAAAAGCCCTCAAAGAGGGCCGCCTTCGGGATTTTAACAATCTTCTTTCCAGACTCCGGGACTACCCTCTTTACCCCTATCTTGTTTATGAACAGCTTAGCTCGGACATCTCCATCCAGAAAGAAAAAGAAGTCCTGGATTTTTTAGACACATACGCTTCAACTCCCCTGGCGGACAGACTCCGCCGCTCCTGGCTTGAACATCTGGCCGAGGGCAACAATTGGCCGGAAATGATCAGGGATTTTGAACTCCCTCATACCCAGAGCCTGCAATGCTCCTATGCCAGAGCGCTTCTGGAAACCGGCCGGACCCGGGAAGCCTGGCAGGAGGCAAAAGATCTGTGGCTGCGAGGCAGGTCTTTGCCCGGGGAATGTGATATGGTCTTTGACAAATGGAGAGAAGAAGGCGGATTGACCACGGACCTGGTCTGGCAGAGGATCAAACTGGCCCTTGATCAGGGACGGACCGGCCTGGCCCGGTATCTGAGAAGGTATCTTCCCGGGGACCAGCAGCCCTGGCTGGATCTTTGGCTGAAGGTAATCAACCGGCCTTCTCAAACCTTGACCATCAACTGGTCCGGAAAAAATCACCCTGCTGCTGAAAACATACTGGTTCACGGCATGAGCCTGCTTATAAAAGAAGATACCCCAAAGGCCCTGGATGCATGGAAAAACCTGGAAAAAAGAAATAATCTGGAATCTCTGGATGTATCTTCCGTGAAACAGGAACTGGCCCTCTATCTGGCCCTGAGAAAACATCCCCAGGCTCTGGAGTACATAAGCGGGCTGCCCGGTGAAATAGTAACTCCCGCTCTCAGACAATGGCAGGTTAGGTTCGCACTGTATGAAGGCAGATGGGGCCAGGCTCTGTCAGCCCTGGATAAGCTGGACAATTCCGTTAAAGAACTTCCGCGCTGGATTTACTGGAAAGCCAGGGCGCTTGAACAACTGGGGAGGCCAAATAAAGCTGCCAGGCTGTATCAGAGCATTCTGGACAGGCAAAGCTATTTCTCGGTGCTGGCCGCTGACAGAATAAACCAGTCCTGCCGAATGCAGCACAGGCCAATACCCTCCTTTGGCCCGGCTATCCTGAATCTTAAGCAGGATCAGGGAATAATGAGAGCCGCTGAGCTGTTCTTTCTGGGACGTATGACTGACGCGCGCCGGGAGTGGAACTTTTCCCTTTCCGGAAAAAGCGTTCCAGAGCTCAGGGCGGCTGCGGTACTGGCCCACGATATGGGCTGGCATGACCGGGCCATAGTTGCCGCTGCCAGGTCCGGAGAATTTGACGATCTTATTGTCCGGTTTCCACTCCCTTATTCCGACTTGATCAACAAATACTCCATATCCAGAGGGCTTAGTCCAGCCTGGGTATTTGCCCTGGCCAGACAGGAAAGCATGTTCATGGCCGATGTCGGCTCCCCGGCCGGAGCATTGGGAATAATGCAGATCATGCCTTCGACAGGCAGACAGATTGCTTCCCTTAAAAATGAGCGCTTTACCGGACGCTACATGCTTCTAAACCCTGAAACCAATATTCGCTTCGGCACATTCTATCTCAAAAAACGTCTGGATGAACTGCAGAACAATCCTGTCCTGGCAACTGCGGCCTATAACGCGGGGGCGCACAGGGTCAGGCAGTGGCTGCCGGACAACATGACCATGGACGCGGACATCTGGGTGGAAAATATCCCCTATTATGAGACCAGGGGATACGTGGAAAAAGTTTTTTTATACAAGTATATTTATGAGAAACGTCTGGGCCTGCCCTCCACCGGCATGACCGCTTTAATGCCCGGCATCCGGCCAAAAGACACAGAAACGGACAGGGCGTCTCTGGAATGAGATCAAAAGATGCCTGCTGTTTTTTGCTGCCCCTGGACTGAATCCGGGGAAACTTTTTCTGAAGTTCACGGCAAAATGCGGCAGGATCTGCTTTTTCTTGATAAATTTTCCAATCCATCCTATTCTAAAAACTGATCCACTGCTTCATTACCAGATATAAAATTAACTTGGAGATAATATGTTCGGCAAAAATTTTTCATACTCATCCAGGAGCGACTGGCCCCCCATCAAATCATGGCTCCTGAACAGAATGGCGTCAGACCCTTCGGTTGACGGCCCTGTAGGCGACATTCTGCAAACAGTCAGGAAAAACGGCGACCGGGCCCTGGTGGAATACACCCGCAAATTTGACTGCCAGGACTTTGAAGCAGAAAATATTTCCCTGAACCCGAAACTGATCAAGGAATCATTAAAGAATGTAGACAGACAGGACCTGGATATCATTCGGGAGGCCGCGGATAATATCCGGGCTTTTCATCAGCGTCAGAAAACTAATTCCTGGTTTACGCCTGACCGTAACGGGGCCATCATGGGGCAGATGGTCACCCCGGTATACCGGGCCGGTCTTTACGTGCCCGGCGGACGGGGCGGCGAAACCCCCCTTATATCCAGCCTGCTCATGAACGCCATACCCGCCCAGGTAGCCGGGGTGCAGTCCATATGCGTGCTCTCTCCTCCCAGGAAAGACAGGACCCTGAGCCCTTATATCCTGGCTACGGCCCATATTCTGGGTATTGATGAAATCTATCTATGCGGATCAGCCTGGGCCGTGGCAGCCATGGCCTACGGTACGGAAACCATCAACCATGTGGACATAATCGCTGGTCCGGGCAATATATTTGTTACCATGGCCAAAAAAATGCTTGTGGGCCAGGTGGGCATAGATATGATCGCCGGTCCCAGCGAAGTGGCGGTTATTGCCGACCATACAGCCAGAGCCGACTACATTGCCATGGACTTACTTTCTCAGGCTGAACACGATCCCCTGGCCGGCACTTATCTCATAACCACGCAGGAAAAGCTTATAGACCAAACCAGGGATGAGCTGGAAAAGCAGACCAGCCTCCTTCCCCGGGGCGATACAGCCCGCAGGGCCATCAAAGACTGGGGGGCATCTTTTCTGGTCCCTGATCTGGAAAAAGGCTTTGAACTTTCCAACAGTATAGCTCCGGAACATTTTGAATTATGCGTGGATGATCCGTGGTCATATCTGGGTCTGGTCCGGAATGCCGGTGCTGTTTTCATGGGCAGCACCACTCCTGAACCGGTAGGGGATTACTTTGCCGGACCCAATCATGTTCTGCCCACCCTGTCCACGGCCAGATTTTCCCAGGCCCTTTCGGTACAGGCTTTCCAGAAAAACATCAGCATTCTTTCAACCAGCCGGGGCTATCTGGACAAACACGGTTCAAAAATTGCCCGCATGGCCAGACTGGAAGGCCTGGAAGCCCATGCCAGAAGCGTTGAACAAAGATTTATTAAACGTAAAAATTAATAATATAAACTAAAGGAGATAAAAATCATGAAAATTGTATCTAAGACAAATATTACTGAATATCCCCTTGCTTCCCGGGGAAAAGTCAGGGACATCTATGAAATTGATGAACAGACTCTGCTCATTGTAACTACAGACCGCATGAGCGCCTTTGACGTGGTCATGAACGAACCCATCCCTTACAAAGGAGCCGTGCTCAACCAGATCACCCTGTTCTGGATGGATATGTTCAAGGATATCGTTGAAAATCATCTTATCACTTCTCATGTCAGTGAATTTCCTGAAAAACTTGCACCTTACGCCCAGGAACTGGAAGGACGGTCGGTCCTGGTAAAAAAAGCAAAGCCTCTGCCCATTGAATGCATTGTCCGGGGATATATTACCGGTTCGGGCTGGAAGGATTACCTGAAAACAGGTCAGGTATGCGGCTATGAACTCCCCGGCGATCTGGTGGAATCACAGAAACTTGAACAACCCCTGTTTACCCCTTCCACCAAGGCCGAAGCAGGCGACCATGACGAGAACATCTCCGTGAATGAGGCCCGCCAGCGCATAGGAGAAGATCTGGCCAAAAAGGCTGAAGATCTGTCTCTGGCAATATATAAAAAGGGCCGGGATTATGCTGCGCAAAAAGGCATTATCGTAGCGGATACCAAATTTGAGTTCGGCCGGGTAAACGACAGGCTCATGCTGATCGACGAGGTGCTCACTCCGGACTCTTCCAGATTCTGGCCGGCTGACCAGTACACCCCCGGCAAAGGACAGCCTAGTTTTGACAAACAGTATCTGAGGGACTGGCTGGAAACTACGGACTGGGACAAAAAGGCCCCTGCTCCTGTGCTGCCCCGGGAAATCATAGAAGAAACCCGGAATAAATATCTGCTGGCTTATAAACTGTTAACCGGCCAGGAACTGCTCCAGGGAGGTCTGTAATGCTTCTCAAGGATAAAAAGGCCCTGATTTTCGGCGTGGCCAACAATAAAAGCATTGCTTACGGCATTGCCGACACGTTTAAACAGCACGGAGCGCGCCTGGCTTTCAGCTATGTCGGCCAGGCCCTGAAAAAACGGGTGGAGCCCATCAGCGAGGAGCTGGGGGGAGAGTTTATCTTTGACTGCAACGTTACCAGTGATGAACAGATCCAGGCTGCCGCGGACCTGGTCAAGGAAAAATGGGGAGAGGTGGACGTCCTGGTCCATTCAGTGGCCTTTGCCAACAGAGACGATCTTCAGGGAAGATTTATAGATACTTCCAGAGAGGGGTTCAGCCTGGCCCTGGACGTTTCCGCCTTTTCCCTTACTGCCCTGTGCCGGGCCTTTGAACCACTGCTTTCCAGTGACGCTTCGGTCATGACCATGACCTATTACGGGTCCCAGAAATACATAACCAACTACAATGTCATGGGGGTGGCCAAGGCCGCCCTGGAAGCATCCGTACGCTACCTGGCCATGGACCTGGGGGCAAAGGGGGTAAGGGTCAATGCTGTCAGTGCCGGACCCATCAAGACCATGGCGGCTTCAGGTATCAACAAATTCAAAACAATCCTGAATACCATCGAGGAAAAATCCCCGCTGAAAAAAAACGTGGACCAGTACGATGTGGGCAAGGCGGCTCTTTTTCTGGCCTCGGATCTGTCCTCGGGAACCACTGCGGAAATCCTCTATGTTGATTCCGGTTATAACAGCCTCGGGATTTAGATTCCCGGGATTTTGAGGTATTTAATGAATACGATTATATGGTTTGTACTTTTAATAGCCGTCTGGATAGTCCTGGCAAAATTTATCCTTCCCAAACTGGGCATTGAAGGCTGAGGACCGGGTAAAGATAAAAGCTGCCGGGTGCAGCAAAAAGATACCAAAGACCAGGACAAACCCTGACAAAACCCTGTAAACGGCATATTGAAAAATGCTTTTGACCGGCAGGTTGTTTTCACAGCCTGATAAACAGTCATGTCATTTTTTAACTTGCATTCCGGGAATTATTAAATTACAAGGTCTGTTCTTTCGGAGAGGTGTCCGAGTTGGCCGAAGGAGCACGATTGGAAATCGTGTAGGCGCTAATCCCGTCTCGAGAGTTCGAATCTCTCCCTCTCCGCCATTTTTTTTCAGGGAAGCCGGGCGGCGGAAACGCTGCCAATCCCGTCAGGCCCGAAAGGGAGCAGCGGCAACAGTTGTTTCCGGGTGCCTGGCTTCCCTCACAGGGGCGCTTGATTTGCAAATCAAGCGCCCCTGTTTTTTTTGTCCCGCAATTCACAAACTTACCTGCTTTACATCCGGAACATCCATGGGTATATAATATAACTCATGAACGGTTTCAGCATTTTTGATTCTTTTTTCAGGGGCCGGGCCCTGATGTTCACGCACAGGATTATTGATCTGGCTCTGGAAGAAGACGGTGAAGATCTTACTTCAAACGCTGTTTTTCCCTCCGGCAGCATAGCCAGAGCCATAATCAAAACCAGACAGGAGTGCGTAGTCTGCGGACTGCCCTTTATTGACCAGATTCTTGGCAGAATTGCCGGAGACTCCTCCACGACCACAACCTGCGCTGAAGGCGAGCTGATTGGTTCAGGCCAGACCATAGCGGAGATTCAGGGCCCGGCCCCAAAGATCTTCAAGGCGGAACGGGTCATCCTCAACCTTCTTTCCAGACTCTTTGGCATAGCAACCCTGACCCGGGAATTCTGCGGCAAACTTCAGGGTTCAGGCGTCACCCTCCTGGATACCAGAAAAACCTCACCCGGCATGAGATATCCTGAAAAATACGCGGTCCTGGTGGGTGGGGCCAGAAATCACCGCCTTAATCTTGAATCCATGCTCATGCTTAAAGACAACCATATAGATCAGTGCCAAAGCATAACCAAAGCGGTTGCCTCCCTGCACTCAGCCTACTCGCCCTGTCCGCCCGTAGAAGTGGAATGCCGAAATATTTCAGACGTGGAAGAAGCTGTTTTGGCCCGGGTCAACAGAATCATGCTGGACAACATGAACATGCAGGAGATGAAGGAAGCCCTGAAAATAATCCCCGCGCATATTGAATCAGAAATAAGCGGACGGGTAAATCTGGACAATATTCAGCAGCTGGCATCTTTACGACCTGACTTTATATCTTCAGGCGCCCTGACCCACTCAGCCCTTCCCATTGATTTGAGCATGAAAATAGAGGTTTAATCGATGTCTTATCAGCAAATTAAGAATATCAAAAAAAAACTGGGCAGTGAACTGGCCATTCTGGCTCATCATTATCAGAACGATTCAATCGTTGAGCACGCCGATCTGGTGGGCGACTCCCTGCAGCTGGCAGCTGCCATCCCGGATCTTGATGCCGGGCTTATCATGTTCTGCGGAGTCGACTTCATGGCTGAGACCGCGGCCGTTCTGGCCAATCCCGGACAGAAAGTATTCATGCCCGCCCCTGAGGCCACCTGTGTAATGGCTGATATGGCCCCGGCTTCCCTGGCAGGTGAAATCATGACCCGGCTGAAACAGACAGGCCGAGTCATTCCCCTGGCCTATGTCAACTCATCCATCGGGGTTAAGGCCATTTGCGGCAAATCTGGAGGCAGCGTATGTACATCGGCCAATGCAGGCAAAATGCTTGACTGGGCCTTTAAGCAGGGAGATCAGGTTCTTTTTCTGCCGGATAAAAATCTGGGACAAAATACCGCCATTAAAGCCGGCCTGGATCTGCACAAAGTACAAACTCTGGATATCAGAAACAAGGGAGCAAATATCCGCACCCGGGAACTGACAGATAAACAGCTGCTCTTGTGGCCGGGGGTCTGCGCGGTCCATTTCCGGCTCAAGCAGAGCAGGCTTAAAAGTATCCGCCAGAACAACCCCCATGCCCTTATTGTGGTTCATCCGGAAAGCGATCCCGCGGTGGTCGCCATGGCGGATGAAACCGGATCAACTTCCACAATCATCTCCTTTACCAGAAATGCGCCTGCCGCAAGCACAATTTATATTGGAACAGAAGACAACCTGGTTCACCGCCTTAATAAAGAATTTCCTGACAAGAATATATTGCCCCTGGGCGCGGGATACTGCAGCAACATGGCCAGGACCACCCCCCGCAGTCTTGCCCTGGCCCTGGAAAATATGACCGGGGGAAACGCTGTCACCGTTGACCCCGGACTTGCGCCCCATGCCCGCAAAGCGGTTGAAACCATGCTTGAGGTAACCCGAAAATGACCGATTCTGTTCATACCCAGGTCCTGATAATCGGTTCCGGCATAGCCGGAGCAAGCGCGGCCCTGACTCTGGCTGAAGCAGGACTGGATGTTCTGCTTTTATCTTCCGGAGATTCTCTGGATGACGGCAATACCGCCCTGGCCCAGGGAGGCATTGTGTACAAGGCCCCTGAAGACGACCCGGGAATCCTGGAAAAGGACATCCTGAGCGCCGGATGTGAGCATAATCATCTTAAGGCGGTTAGATATCTGGCCCGCAAAGGCCCGGATGTTGTGCGCAAAGTTCTCATTGAAAAGCTCGGGGTTCCCTTTGCCAGACTTGATGACGGCAGCTTTCATCTGACCAGGGAAGGCGCCCACAGTATGGCCAGAATACTTCACTGCGCGGATTATACCGGCCGAAGCATCATGGATTCTTTTCTAAAAGCCGTCCAGAACCATCCGGGCATCCGGGTAATGAACCGCCAGACCGCTATAGACGTTTTAACCACCCACCATCACTCCACGGAACTGGAAATTAGATACCAGCTGGCCAATCAATGCGCCGGGGCCTATGTACTGGACCAGGACAGCGGAAATGTGCGCAAAATCCTGGCTGATTTCACCATTCTGGCCACAGGGGGAATAGGTCAGATTTACTTGAATACCACCAATACCTCCTCCACAATGGGATCTGGAATGGTCATGGCTCAGCGTGCCGGAGCCAGAATGATGAACATGGAATATATTCAGTTTCATCCCACCGCGCTTTTTCACCGCAGTCCCAGAAAATTTCTGATTACCGAAGCCATGCGCGGTGAAGGAGCAGTCCTGATCAATGCCAGGGGGAAACCCTTTATGCAGGACTATGATGACAGGGGAGATCTGGCCCCCCGGGATGTGGTCACCCGGGCCATTGTGGATGAGATGCTGAAAACCAAGGAAGATTTTGTATATCTTAATGCCGGTGAGCACATACCTGATCCGGCCAGACGCTTTCCTACCATACATAAGAAATGCCTGGAACTGGGAATTGACCTGACCAGAAAACCCATTCCGGTAGTGCCGGCAGCTCATTATTTCTGTGGAGGCATTCTGGTGGATGTGGCCGCCAGAACAACCATAGACCGGCTGTACGCTGCCGGAGAGTGCGCCTGCACCGGGGTTCACGGGGCAAATCGTCTGGCCAGCACTTCCCTTCTGGAAGGGCTTCTATGGGGACACGCCGCGGCTCAGGACATAGCTGGAAGGCTTAAAAACAGATCAGGACTCAGCCGCAGAATCAAATCGTCCATGCCTGACTGGAAATTTCTGGGATCAAAACAGAATGAGGATCCGGTGCTCATCGCCCAGGACTGGGCCACCATCAAACACACCATGTGGAATTATGTAGGCATTAAACGCACTTCTCCCCGGCTGAAAAGGGGATTTGAAGACCTGCGCAACCTCAATAAAAGACTGCACGATTTTTACAAGGAAACCGCCATATCCAAATCAATAGTAGAACTGTTCCATGGCTGCCACGCCGCCTATATTATCACTACTTCGGCCCTTAGAAACAAAAAAAGCACTGGATGTCATTTCCGAAATAATGACTGATGACCTACCCTTGCAAACCTCTCATAAAAAACAGACATACTGCCGCAGAAAAAACCGGGAGCACAGAGCTGAGATAAGGTTTTGCTGGTGTATCTATTCACCATATATTATGATCAGCCACTGAATTTAAGGCCGGCCTCCGGTTCATGTTTCGCCATTGATGCGATGTTTGACCGTCGCAGGTTCCGTTCAGGCAAACCATACATATTACAAACTGCCGGTTTTTTTCCAAAACATTCAAGACTTCCAATCCAGGATAATATATCCAGCTAATGGTTTGTCTTACGGAACCGCGACAGGGAGTTCGTATCAACAGAAACACGAACCGGGGGCTGACCGCCGGCTATGGTCAATAGTTACGTGCTGATTTTAATTTATCTGTCTCTGTGCTCTGTGGTAAGTATCTTTTTGGGGATGAAACCCGGATCTATTACAGCCCCTTTTTTTCAAACCAGCGGAAAAGCGCAACAGCGGCTATTATCAAAACAATTATCACGATCCAGTGGTTTATGCCCAGGGCATCCGCCAGGGTAACTTTACCCAGATCCCCCCAGGTATATACCGTGTTTTGCAGGGCCGGATAAAACTCGGCAAAAATGCCGGCCCCGATGACCATTCCCAGAATGCCCCACAAAGCATCAAACCTTCCTTCTCCAACAGCTCCCAGGGAAGTGCCCGGACAATAGCCCAGCATGCCCCAGCCGATTCCAAACAGCAGTCCGCCAACAATATTGGCCCCCAGAATGGTAGGCTTGACGGAAAGCTCTACAATACCGAAATCATGCAGGAGATATATCCCCACCATGCCCACAAGAACCGTGGAGAGCATGAATTTGATAATAGTCATATCCATAAGTCGCAGGGCTCCCAGCTGCTTGTCATAGCGGATTACCCTGGCCTTCTGCAGCAAAAAACCAAACAACAGACCAGTTACGAGTCCCAGGATTATCAGTTTCATCTGCCACCTCCGTATATGATTCTAGCCATAACAATGCCTGCCGCCAGAAAACAGATCAGGGCTATGTAACCGCTGACAGAAAGTTGAAGCGTACCGCTCAACCCGTGCCCGCTGGGTCAGCCGCCGGCCAGTCTGGCTCCGAACATGAGAATGATTCCGCCAAAAACCGCCATGACTGCTCTCTTGCCCGGGGTGGGACCGAACTTTTCATGCCACATGTCAGGAACCCACTGTTTTTTGAAAGTGGCTGAAGTCTTTGCGGCGATCAGCGACCCAAGCATGATGCCCACAACAAACATCCACTGCCATTCAATCTTGGGCGCTACCCGGATGAAGTAATCCATCTGGGACACTCTTTCAGACGCAAAAACACTTTCAATTAAACCGGCCGTACGCACAAAACTTGTGGAAGCACCAAAAAACTTGCCGGCTATCAGCACTGAAAGTATCAGAACTATCCCGCTCAGTGCCCCTGCCACATACGGATTCCATGCCTTTTCATTTTGCATATGGTTCTCCTTTTCGGGTTGCTGGGTTTACAATGTGCTTATCAAGAAAATGCAGCAGCTGACTGCATTCAACCACGTTTATATTAACAGCGTGAAAAAGTCCTTACCAGTCAGGTTGCTCAAAAATTCCAAGCGACAGTCCGGCACCCACTTAGGTGAGTATTATCCCGGCATAAGTCTTTAGTGGCGTCCTAAGTGGGTGCCGGATAAACAACAAAAAAAGTTCCCGGAATCATTTTTTTATTACTTTTCAACGTTGAACATTGAACGTTGAACATTGCACATTGAACGTTGAACCAAACTTACAGCGATACAACAATTGGGAGATTTTCCACAACCTGTTAAAGCTTATCCGCACGGATTAAGTTCCGGCAAATATTTATTTCTGAGTATCTATTCACCATATATTATGATCAGCCACTGAACCTAAGGCCGGTCCCAGGTATCATGTTTCGCCATTGATGCGATGTTTGACCGTCGCAGGTTCCGTTCTGGCAAACCATACACACTAAAAACTGCCGATTCTTTTCCAAAATATGCAAGATTTTCAATCCAGTATAACATGCCCGGCTAATGGTTTGTCTTACTCAAGCCGCGACAGGGAGTTCGTATCAACAGAAACATGAACCAGGGACTGATCGCCGGCTATGGTGAATAGTTACATTTCTGAAACATAACCCGGTTTAAATAGTTGTAAAGATTATTCCGTGAACGAAATATCTATGGGGCGTAACTATTGACCACAACATGATTTACCTCAAAAGACCGGAGCCTGTCCCGGTCCGGCAGGGTCCGGCAGCATGTAAACGGGAAATCCACAGCCAATGTCCGGGAACCATAATATTTGATGAACGGATACTTTTTATTTATTGATTCAGTCTGTTGACCAGAATACAACCTTGCGTTATTTCAAGTCTTCAGCACACATTGCCGCAGACAACTACACCGTGACCAAAAGGAATCAGTAATGAAATTTAATTTTTTTGGATTGCTCATTCAAAAATCACCCATGGAAAGACTTGTTGAGCATTATGAAAAAATTCAGCAGTCCGTTGATATTATCAATGACTCCCTGGAATGCTACATCAGCGGGGGGCAGTGTGTGGAGTTCAAGACCCTTCAGAACAATCTTGACGATCTGGAATCCCAGGCCGACAAAATCATCCGGTCTATTCGCAATCACCTGCCCAGAAGCCTGTTCATGCCCGTGGACAAAGTAATCTTTCTAAGTTATACAAGCGCCCAGGATGACATTCTGGACTCGGCCCAGGACGCGCTTAACTGGCTGTCCATGAAAGACATGATCGTACCCGAAACATTCCAGAAAGAACTCATCTATATGCTTGATGATGTGGGGAACATGATTTATCTTCTGGGTCCGGCTCTGAAAAATACCATATCACTGGTCCATCTGGACAATCTGGACCGGGAAGGAACCAAAGAGCAATACCGCAAGATCAGGGACAAAAAACATCATATATTCAAAAACAAAAACCAGCTTATCAGCAGGATATACCGCTCAGACCTTGAGTTCAAAGAAATTTACCAGCTTATCCATTTTACAGAAAATATGTACACCATGTGTCATAGTTGCAGCAAATGCGTAGAAATCTTACGCTCCATGATTGCCAGATAAATACTGTTTCATTTTTTAGACTTTCAACCGTAATTTTAAATCCCCTTCCCCAGAAAAGGAAGGCAAAACTTTGAGGTAAATATGGACATCACCAGCAGTAAGAATGACAAGGCCCTGATAATTACCGCAGCCGGCAGGCTGGACACCACCACGGCAGCTGATTTTGAATCAAAATGCCTGGAAATCATCTCACCTGAAGACAAGAATATAATTATTGATCTTCAAGGAATTGAGTATATCAGCAGCGCCGGTCTCAGAAGCATCCTGTCAGTAGGTAAAAAGGTAAGGTCTGACGGCGGCAATCTGATATTCTGCAATTTAAAGGGCATGGTCCGGGAAGTTTTTGAGATATCCGGGTTCTCCTCAATTTTCACCATTCATGACACTCTGGAGCAAGCCCTTGAGGCAGCCTGAATCAGATGAATTTACCTGGATTCAACTTGCAGGCGACAAGTCCAGCCTTCCAGGTTTTCAGGAATTCATTCTGGAACAGGCTGAAAAGCTTGAAATCGAGCCGGCTGTTATCGGAAAAATTGAGCTCATTCTAGAAGAAGTCCTGCTCAATATCATAAACTATGCATATACCGAAAGTCAGGCGGGGACTATCAGGGCCGGCTGCGCTCTGTTTGACCGAAACAGGTTTGTTATCCGGATCATTGATCAGGGCAAACCGTTTGATCCTTCTTCCAGCCCGGATCCGGACACAACCCTGTCAATAGAAGAACGCGGCATCGGGGGACTGGGTATTTATCTGGTTCATCAATTATCCGACAAGGTCAGCTATCAAAGAGTTGACGGACAAAACATCCTGGATATCACCTTTAAGACCTGACCCTGGGACAGCTTTTTTCTTACAATCGACCCGGCAGGATTCAGATTTTCAACAGCCAGCCTGATAAGTATTTTTTCAACACGCTGTTAGAACACAAAAAATCAGGGGAGGTATTTCATAATCTTGTCCAGTCCCATGAAATTCCAGCCCGGACCGCTCTTCCTTTATTTAAGAGTTTTTTTCCTGTCCTGTCTTTTCCTGAGCATTTCAAGCCTGCCGGGATTTGCTGATGATTTTCGCCTGGCTATTGTTCAGTCGGTGAAACATTCCGCCCTGGATGATGTGGCTTCAGGTCTTAAAAAGTATTTCCACGAAAATGAAATATATCCTGAGTTCATAACTTTCATCAGTGACAATGATTCAGGCTCAGGAGAAATTAATCCTGAACACCTGAAACAGATCCGGTCTTTCAACCCGCACCTGGTCATAACCATAGGCACTCAGGCTTCGCAGCAGATATCGCAGCGTATTGCTTCAGTTCCTGTCATCTTTACAGCGGTGACGGATCCTGTAGGTTCCGGACTGGTCAAGTCTATGGATAAGCCCGGAGGAAATATAACCGGATTGACCGATCTTAGCCCTGTGCAGCCTCAGCTGGACATGATCATCAAAATTCAGCCGCAGATAAACACTCTGGGCATTGTTTTTTCAGCTTTTGAACAAAATGCCGTGACTCTGAAAAATCACATGAAGCAGGCTGCCAAAAACTATGGCATCAAATTGGTGGAAGCTCCGGTCCAGCGCGGCGATTCGGTTTCGGAAAAAACCCTGGACATCCTGGACAGTATTGACGCCCTTTATATATCCACTGACAACTATGTTGTTTCCCGGGTCAGCAAACTGGCCGGGATCTGCGCCTCCGCAAAAATTCCATTATACGCGGCTGATCCCAGTTCAGTGGCTGCTGGAGCCATGGTGGCCCTTAGTATTGATTACTTTCAGATGGGCCGGCAGACCGGAGCCTTGAGCCACAAGATATTGCAGGGCACTCCTCCCGGATCAGTACCTGTGGCCCAACCCAGGGAAATGACCATAACTGTCAACACTCAGGCAGCCCAGGCCATGGGAATCAACCTGCCCATGGATCTTATCACGGCCGCGGACAAATTTTACTCCACCGAGCCCGGGCAAGACCGGGAAGACCAAAGTGCTGAACAATGATGCGTGAAACCTCCCGGATCATATTATTTTCCATCATAATTCTGCTGCTTTCCCAGGCATTCATGATCGTCCTGGTTTCCAACTCCTTTGAAAAGATTCATCTTTCCTCGGTGCTGACCAGCTATTCAGTTCCCCAGAAAGACTTTAACCGCAAAATTGAATCAGGCCTTCGTTTTGGTAAAGACCTGAAACACCTGCACGGCATGGATGGGCTTATTACAGATTATGCAGGTCAATACAGCGATCTTAGAAATATAACCATCTATTCCAGTGAGCAGAACCTTCTTTATTCACTACACGAGCCTGCCCGGGAAACAGCTCCTCCACCGGAGCCGGACGGTAAACAAATCGAAGTTCCCGACCCTCTCCTGGAGGTTGTGGAAACAAACAATGCATATCACCTTATGCTTCCTCTGTTTGGACCGGAGGAAACATGGATGGGAACCACTGCTTCCTCGGCTATTGTGGGCAGTTCCGTATTTTCGTTTCATAAACATGAAATCCGTGCCGGGATCAGTCAGTTCTGGGAACAGCGAATTCTCCTGGGAGCAGTCATTGCTTCCTGTGCTTCTTTTCTGCTGTTTGTCCTGCTTTACCGGATAAAGGCTCAGGATCTGGGCGTCCTGCGCAGACATATTTTTATCCGGGTTCTGGGAGTAATCATTCTGGCCCAGATAACCTTTGCCGGGATAAATGCCTGGCAGTTTCACCAGGATCACGTCCATGGAGTCAAGGAAAAAATCCTGGCTCAATTGAATCTGCTGCGCACCGAGATGGAAAGCATTCTGGAAAGGGGAATTGGACTGGACCGCATCAGCGCTGTGGATGAGTATCTTCAAGAAGTCATGGATATCAATCCGGAAGTAAAGTCCTTGAGCATCCGCGACCCCCTGGGGCAAATAAAGGCCATGGCTGTAAAGGAGAACCGCGGCTCTTCCCTGGAAATACCGGCAGGAACAGCTGACCGGGAAATGAGTGTAAGCGTTCCCCTGATGCAGGACCAGGAAACTGCCTTTGTCGCCGAAATTAAAGCAGACCTGGACAAGTCTACGCTCCGGGCCATGATCTGGAAACTTTTGCTGGATTCTCTGACCGTAACCCTGATTGCTTCTCTGTTCATTACCGAGCAGATATATTTCCTTATCAGCAGGCTGGGACAAGTCAAAACCAGCGACCCTGGGGCAAGTGAACCGCGCCGGGCCATGGACAAACTGATGCTGGCCAGATTCGCGGCCTTTGCCTTCCTCTTTGCCTTTGCCCTGCCCATATCCTTTGTCCCTCTGCAAATGAGCGAGCTGTACACTCCCCTTTTCGGTCTGCCCAGAGACATTGTTCTGGGCCTGCCTATTTCCCTGGAAATGCTCTGCGCCCTGGCATCTTCACTAACGGCCGGAATCCTGGCAGACAGAAAAGACTGGCGTACTCCTTTTGTGGGAGGCGTAATTATCACCTCCCTGGGCCTTGTTTTCTGCGCTGTGGCCTCAACTGGCGGGCAGTTTATTCTGGCCAGAGGGGTCTGCGGTCTGGGCTATGGTTTTTCCTGGATGGCTTTACAGAGCTTTCTGTTCTCCCATGCCACCCCTGCCACCCGGGCCCAGGGCAGCTCTCATTTTGTAGCTGGAATTTTTTCCGGCCATATCTGCGGCACTGCCCTGGGAGCTATTCTGGCCGAACGCCTGGGTTACTCCCCGGTCTTTATCATAGGTTTTTTTATGGCCTGTGGTTCTCTGCTTTTCTTTTTCCTGTTCATGCGCAGGTTAACCGGTCCGCGCCAGAGCCCTGCCGCGGCTGCGCCTGTCCAGCCGGGAGCGGTCCGCCGTTACTTTATGGACCGCAATGCCTCGGCCCTGATGTTTTTTTGCGTGATTCCTTTTTCCATCTGTCAGGTAGGCCTGCTGTTTTTTGCCACCCCCTTGTATCTGAACCAGCTGGGAGTGGATCAATCCGATATCGGCCGGGTACTGATGATATACGGGCTGTCCGTGGTTTTCCTGGCTCCCCAGCTGAGTAAGATTGTGGACAGGCGCAGCCGCAAGAAGCCCTTTATCGTTCTGGGAGGTCTGCTGGGCGGGCTGGGACTCAGCCTGCTGTTTTTTCATCAGGGTTTCCTGGCCATAGTCGGAGCTGTATTCTTACTGGGTCTGGCCAGCAGCATCGGAACCTCCGCCCAGACCGCCTACGCCTTAAAGATGAAGGCCACCAGTGAACTTGGTCAAGGCAAAGCCATGGCCATCCAGCGCGGAGCCGACAAACTGGGTCAGATGCTGGGCCCTCTGGCCATGGGAGCGCTGATGACCGGAGTAAGTATTTCCGGGGGTCTGATGTTCCTGGGATTTGGATATATCTTTTTGTCTCTGCTCTTTTTGTTCCTGGCCAGAGAGCGCCCGGCCGGGCAGGCCTGAACCATAAAACACACAACAGCGGCTCATCACAACCTGTGCTTTAACAAAAATGTTGCAAAAATAACTAAAAGATTTTCAACGCCCGGTTAAATTAAAGGACCGGCTTCCCGGACCAGAGAATAATATAATGAGCCGTTGCAAAACAAAAGGATCTGACAAGCTTGCAGTTTCTTATTTATCCCAGCCTGGGCGTGGAACTGGAAATGCCCACTGCCCATACCGCGGACGGAACAACCTATCCCGTAGATAAGTATTTCAAAAATCTTCAGGAATTGTGGAAAAAAAGAGAAGTATCCACAGACCTGTTAAAAGCCGGGGGACAGGTGTATGGCCTGACCAGTCCGGTTGGGCTGCATTCTCTGGACAACGCCTACAATAATCTGGAAAGCTCCCTGGGACCGGTTGATTCAGGCCCGGACAGCCTGAATACTTTATATGAACTGGTCAGCCTGGAGCTCCAGGACATTGATCAGACTCTGGCCCGGGAGCAGGCTATGGTCATCAATTTCAGCGAACACCCCCTGGTGCGCGTGGATGAGGAATTCTATTACCGGGTCCGCGCCCCCAGATCTATTTATGATTACCAGATCAAGTACCGCGGGTGGAACCACATGTCCGGCTTTGACGCCAAAGCTCATAACAGCCCCAGCACCGGCACTTAAGGGTAAAGTGGAATATGTGGAAGCGGTTAATGGCTAAATAATTTCAGAAAAAATCAATAGGTAGTTTGCTTCGCTTCTTTATGAAATTCCTGAAAAAGCT
>JAWOGL010000061.1:0-7723 GCA_046496945.1 Desulfonatronovibrio sp. | reverse complement strand
CCTGCCCAGAAGATAAAAAACATGTTCATTTCTGATCATATCCCTGGAATAAAGCTGGCTGGCTGTAGCCTTGAAGCTCTGGCCGGGATTGATTTTTACGATGTCTTGTTTAAGTTCTTTGTTACCTGAAGCTGTAATGATGTGGTACAGGTATCCACCCGCGGCAAGGATCAGTAAGAGGCTCAAAGCACTCAGGATTAAAACGGCTTTTTTCATCAGGATGTCTCGGTGGTGCTGGGATTATTGGAAAGCGGAGGTTCTGATTTTTTTTGCTGGTTCAAAAAAGTTTCCAGGATCAGAACCGCTGCTACCTGGTCCAGGATTTCTTTTTGTCTGCCTGAACTCAGGTTCTGTTCTTTTATGACAGCCTGTGCTTCGCAGGAGGTGTAGGCCTCGTTAACGGTATATACAGGCATATCAATTCGTCTTTCCAGGCTTTTTCTGAAATTTGCGACCTGCCTCCCGGTGCAGGTTTCTTCTCCGTTCGGCCCGAGAGGCATGCCCAGGACAACGGCCTCAATCTTTTCTTTGATGATCAGACCCACAAGTTCTTCAAACAAAGCCTGTCTGGTGGTCCGGAAGATGGTTTTCAGAGGAAAGGCCATTTTGCTCCCTGGATTGCTTACTGCCAGACCGACCCGCTTTATCCCAAAATCTATTCCAAGATAACGCATGACCGGTTTAGCTAGACGTTGAAATAACAAGAGCTTTCCCCTGTTTTTCACCTTTATTTATTTTTTTGAGCAGATCGGTCTTCCATTTGGCTCCCAGTCTGACCCGGGCCAGATACTCCACTGTATGCAGGACTTTGCGTTTGCTTTTGAGTTCCGTAAGGCTCCTGGATATCCCTATCTTGCAGGAAGGACATCCCACCAGTATTGGCTGGTCCGCTGAATACGCGGGAAGCTGCTCAGTCAGGATTTCCTGTTTTCTGGTCCGGATGAGGTTATATATCTGCGGAGAAGTCAGGGCGCCCAGGCCTGATTCTCCGCAGCATCCAGGACTGACTTCAATCCCCGTGCCCAGAAAATCTTCCAGTTTCCGGGCATAGATATCTCCCGCCTTGAGCAGGTTCACCCCGGTCCATTCAGCATGGCAGGCGGGATGATAAAGAATTTTTTCGCTGCCGGCCGGGCTTGAAGGAGACATGGTTTCCAGCAGATACTGGACCACATCCATGTGCCTGAGTTCATCACCAGCCGACCTCAGGCGGTAATCGCTTATTCCCTCCCGGCAGGTCCCGCATGAAGTCAGTACATATTCAGGATTAAGTCCCTGGTCCTGGGCTCTGGCAAGCAGATTCTGCAGTGATTTTCTGTTGTCCGTCTGAATTTTCGCAAAACTGGAAGCGCAGCCGCCGGCCAGCAGAGGATATCCGCAGCAATAATGTCCGTCGGGCATAATCACTGTTCTGCCGGTTTCAAGGATCAGAGCCAGAGCGGCCAGTCCGATTTCCCGGTAGAAAAGGCCTGCTCCGCAGCCTGGGAAATAAAGGACTGCCTGGTCTGATTCGCCCTGATCCGGGATAAATATGTTGCGTTTGCCAAGGTGCAGGGTTTCAGCCAGGTTGCGAAATCCGATTTCAGGGTTTTTGTCTCTGAAAAGAGGATTGGTCAGTTTTTTTCTCCAGAAGGAGGGCACAATGCTCAGGGCTGTATTCTGTATCCTCTGGCCAGTGCTGGCTATTTTGGCTGCTCTGGGGATCATCTTCCGGGGTTCGCGGCTGAGATACTTGAGCACCCGGTTTTTTACCGGATGGCCCGAAGCCTTGTTTATATCCAGGTATGAGCGCATTTCCAGGGCAGCTCCGGCGTTTTCAATTTTAACCGGACAAGCCTGTGTGCATTTGCCACAGGCAGTGCAATGCTCCATTATTCTTTTGAGATGGCCTATGACTTCCTGGTCCGGGCTTCCCTGAAGGATTTGAGTGTAATAAAGAGCTTCAATAAGCGCACCCAGGGCCAGGTTTTTATTTCTGGGATGAAACATGAGTCCTTTCTGGGGCAGATACATGGGGCAGGTCTGTTTGCATTTGCCGCAGCGCGAGCAGGTCTGGATGCTTTTTAAAAGGTTGATAAGTCTTTCTTTTTCTTCCAGCCCGCTCTTGCTCAGGTCTTCAATGAGACGGTTAAAGGAAAAGGTATAGGGGTGAACCGGAAGGTCTTTGCGGATAAGTTTCTGCGGGTTAAATACATTGCGCGGGTCAATTTTTTCTTTGTATTTTTTCAGGGCGGAAATTTTATCATCGGATAAAAAGCCGATTTTGGTGATGCCGATTCCATGCTCCCCTGATACCTGACCATTGAGCTTTAGAACCTGGTCAAAGACTTTTGCCGCGGCTTCTTCAGCCAGATGCATCATTTCGGGGTCATTGGAATTGACCGGAATGTTTACATGGCAATTGCCGTCACCGGCGTGCATATGATTGGCCACCACCACTTTGGTGGTGTTCAGTTCTTCCAGTATTTTTTCCAGACTTTCCCTCAATTGCGGATAGCGGCCCTTAAGATCCTGAAAAAAGAAACCTATCTGAACATGAAATATTTCTTCGGGCAGGTCATCCTTGGATATTTTTCCTTTGAGCACTTTCATGGCCACATCCAGTTCCATGTGAATGAATTCATCGTCCATGTTCATGCCGGGAAGATCAAGGACAATATTGAGTGCTTTACGATAAGCCAGGGCCAGGTAGTAAAGGTTGAGGTTTTCAATAAAGTCGGAAAATTCCGGGATTACTTCCAGGGGAATGACCACGTCCTCGTTGATTTTAAAACCACTGGTTCTTTTGGTTATGGCGGAGAGCTTGTGTCTGTCCTCCCAGAATATTTCAGCTTCTTTGTCATCTCCGGCGACAAACACGTCCACCTGGTCATACGGGGAAACGATATCCACGATTCTTTCCACAGCCTGGCTCAGGGCCTGCCCATCATTGGAGTCAAGCTGGACAATGAGTACCGACATGGGTTCACCTTCGTACTGGCTGGATTTTTTGCGGTACTCAATGGCCTGAACATACTTGGACCCGAATTCTTCCAACGCGGATATCTTGACCAGATCGCCGGTTTTTCTGATTTCGTCCCGGAAATTGACAATATCCTTGATGACCAGCATGGCATTATGCATGGAATGTCCGTAAAATTCCAGGCAGAGGACCCTGGACATGGCCATCATGGGGTAAAGGGTAAAGCATACTTCAGTGATAACTCCGTCCACCCCTTCCTTCTGTACTCCGGGCAGGCCGCCCAGGTATTTGTTGGTTACATCTTTGCCCAGACCGGGAGTCCTGATATCCGCCCCTCCAAGAATGATTTTATCACGGACCCTGCCTTGGTGGTCCAGTATTTCAAATTCCACGTCTTCATTCATAAGTATCTTGTGTCCGGGGTGATTCACCCGCCTGACTTCAATGAGGTCTCCGTTGGCCATAACCATTTTATAGCTGTAAATATTGTCTATGGTGGTCCCGTATTCAAAGGCAAACGGGCCTCCGGCGTTTTCAGATACATTTCCACCCAGAGACGAAGCAGCCTTGGAGGCCGGATCAACCGTGAACAAGAGCATTTCCCTGGCAGCGGCCTTGATGGCGTCCAGGGTGATGACTCCGCTCTGGGAACAGAGCAGGAGTTTTTCCTTGTCAATGTTGATTATTTTTTTCATTCTGCTCATGCTCAGGATGACGCATCTTCTCATGGCCGGGATTGCCCCGCCCGTCAGTCCGGAACCTCCGCCTCTGGGCACAACCGCGAATCCTGTTTCATTGGCCAGTTTGACAATGGCCTGGATTTCAGCGGTGCTTTCCGGAAACAGAACCATCATGGGCAGTTCCATGCGCAGATCCGTGGCGTCAGTGGAGCATTCAATAATATTGTTGGGGGTAGTGACGATATTCTTCCGGGGCATATGTTTGCTCAGGTTTTTTATTACCTGCCCTTTGAATTCCAGGTCATCAAGGAATTCCTGCCGGTATTTTTCCAGCCGGGTAGATATTTCCTGATAATATTGCGGGGATAAGCCTGGTTTTTCCGCACTGAGTCTGGACCAGACACTTTTTTGAACCAGTTCATGGTTGATAAAGGGATTGTAACTGATTAAGAACAGTTCACCGGCCAGACTTAGAGCCAGTTCCCGGACGGATTCCGGCCAGGAATTAAAGTTTTCCATGCTCATATTCAGGACACGCCTGACCAGTCTGGTGAAGGGCATAGATATGTGGGGCATTTTATTGACCATTGATTATTTCCTTTTATTAGTGATGAACCGCTAAATATAAATGCTTGACAGGTGAAAGGCAAGAGATGATTTGGGAGAAAATTTTTTCTAAAATATTCGTAACTATTCACCATGCTATGAGCACAGCCTGAAGCCTGATTTGTTTTCTGTTGCTGCAAACTCCCAGCATGAGCCCGTAAGTCAAAACCATTAATTTATTCAAGTAGTCCAAAGGCCGTCCATGTCCATGATTTTGACTAACGGGCTCAGGGCTGGTCAAACAAGCAGCAATGGCGAAAACAATTCAGGCTCCAGGCTTTATCTGAAAGCAGAAAAATGTGGTGAACAGATACAAATATTCTTTACTTCATGAATTGTAACTATTCACCAAGATCGAACAAGAAGACCTGGACCCCGGATCTGGTCCGGGGTGACGGTTAAAGCAGGCCGTTATTCTTTGCCGTCATTCCGGCGAAAGCCGGAATCCAGTGCCGCTGAATAGCCATATTTCGTATGGGGTGAATAGTTACCATGAGTTTTTAAAGATCCTGCTGGACAATTTTTTTTTTCAAAGATAAATTAAATACTTTACTGGTATACTATTGAAATAAACCAAACCGGAGTTACCATGAAATTATCTACCACTATTCGTTACGGAACAAGACTTATGCTGGATATGGCTGAACAGTACGGACAAGGTCCGGTTCGTATCCGAACCATTGCCGCAAGACAGGGCATATCTGAAAAATATCTGGAAAAGATAGTCAGACTGCTGCGCAAAGGCGGGCTTGTGGACGGGCTTAGAGGCCCTGGAGGGGGCTATACCCTGGCTCTTCCTCCGGATAAAATTACGCTGGCTGATGTTCTGGAGGCTGTCCAGGGCAAAGTGGAACTCTGTCCCTGCCTGGATGAGCCTGAGAGCTGTGATAAAAATTTGAGCTGTAAAACCAGAAAAGTCTGGAATGAGATCAATGAAATTATCTGGATTAAACTCAAAGGAATCACCCTGGCCGACTTGAAAGACTCGGTCTGTCCCAGTGAGGATGAAAAACAGGAACCGGACCTGTTGGAGACAATTTTATAAAATTTTCCACGAGTTCGGAACCGGGCCGTCCAGGTGATGCGTTTCTTAAGAAGAAATCTATTGATGGCAATCCGGCAAGGAACAGTAATGAATCAGAGCAGAAAAAAAACAAACCATGTTTCAACTGTTTATTCTTCAGTAACCCGCAGGCAGTTCCTGAAATGGCATGGCCGGGCAGCGCTTTTGGCTGCTGCTGCTCAGACCGGTCTTATTTTACCCGGATCAGCAGAGGCGGAAAGTGTTCCTGATATAGCGGTTGTAAGCGGCGGTGCTGAACAGGCCACCCGGATGGCAGTGGAGTTTCTGGGAGGAATGCAGGCCTTTGTTAAGAACGGGAACAAAGTCGTGATCAAGCCTAATATGAGTTTTGCTCATCCTCCTGAGCAGGCCACCAACACTCACCCGGATGTGGTCCGGACTCTGGCACGGATGTGTATTGATGCCGGAGCTTCTTCCGTAATGGTTCTGGATAATCCCCTGCAGGGTGCAGAACAGTGCATGGAGCGTTCCGGCATTAAAAATGCCTGCCGGCAGATCCCCCATACCTCTGTGCGGACCCTGGCTTCCAGCCGTTTTTTTAAAAAGGTCAGCCTGGATAAAGGTGAAAGTTTCAGAGAAACAGAGGTTATGCGTGATGTCCTGGATGCTGATGTGCTAATCGCCGCACCCGTGGCCAAGTCTCATTCAGGAACTGGAGTCAGCCTGTCCATGAAGGGCATGATGGGTCTTATCCGGGACAGAGGAGTAATGCACCGGAGGTTCAATCTCAGTTCCGCCATAGTGGATCTATGCTCGTTTTTAAAGGCGGATCTGACTGTTGTTGACGCCACCAGAGTTCTGGCCAGTCACGGACCTTACGGTCCCGGAGATGTTATTCAGGCCGACAGGATTATCGCCTCCACAGATATGGTGGCCGCGGATGCCATGACTATTGATATGTTTCCCTGGTATGGCCGGGAAATAAGCCCTGAGAATGTGGCCCATGTGCTTGAGGCCCACCAGAGAGGGTTTGGGAGAATGGATCTGGAAAATATGGATATCAGAAGGGACTCAGCCTGATGCGTTTCAGAACAGTCGTTCAGGTTTTTAGTCTCGGCGGTTTCCTGGTGCTGCTGTGGCTGGCGGCTTTTCCTTCTGAATCTTATGTCCCTGTGGATTTGTTCTTAAGACTTGATCCCCTGGTTTTCCTGGGAACATTGCTCAGTTCAAGGGTGTGGTTATGGTCCCTTGTGCCGGGTCTGGCCGTTATCGCCCTGACTTTTATTATCGGGCGTTTTTTCTGCGGATATATATGCCCCATGGGCACTACCCTGGACGTGTCAGACAGACTGCTGAGACCCGGCAAGAAAAATCAGACGGGACCAGACCCTCAAAAAGATAAGCCGCTGCGGAAAATAAAATACTTTGTCCTTTTTTTTATTCTCGGCACTGCGCTGCTGGGTGTATCATCTGCTTTTCTGGCTTCACCCCTTTCTCTTATTACCCGTTTTTATGGTCTTATTGTTTATCCTTCCCTGATTTTTCTGGGAGATACTTTTCTGGAGTTTCTTCTGCCCCTGAACCTGTGGCTGGGTCTTGACTCCCTGGCTTACGCTGAATTCCAGCTTTACCGTTTTACTGCCGGATGGTTTATTGTTCTGTTTTTCGGGGCTGTATTTCTGCTGGTCTTTTTCTCCCCCAGGTTCTGGTGCAGATATTTATGTCCCTCCGGAGCTATTTTGGCTTTGGCGGGAAGAAAGCCTTTGATACGCAGAACAGTTTCCTCAAAGTGCACGGATTGCGGGATATGCCGTAAAAATTGTCCGGCAGGGGCTATTGCGGATGATCCTTCTATTACTTTTTATCAGGAATGCATTGTCTGTGAGACCTGCGTGAGGGTCTGTCCTGAAAAGGCTGTGTCATTTGGCTATAATCCGAACAAAAAGATAACCGCGGACAAAAAATTTATTCCAGCCAGACGAAAGCTCATGGCTTCAGCTCTGCTGGGAGCGGGTACAGCAGTCCTGGTTCATACCAGTATGGGCACCGTAAAAGGCGATTCTATTCCGGGAAATATTTTGCCGGAGAGCCTTATCAGACCACCCGGAGCTTTGCCTGAAGACGAGTTTCAGGCCAGATGCATAAGCTGCGGTTTGTGCATGAAGTCCTGTCCTACAAATACGCTGCAGCCAATATGGTTTGAAGCTGGCCTTGGAGGACTGTTCAGCCCCAAAATTCTGCCCAGAAGAGGTCCGTGTGATCCCCTGTGCAATGTCTGCGGCCTGGTCTGCCCCACAGGAGCTCTCAGGTCTTTACCGCCGGCAGAGAAAATGTGGGCCAAGGTGGGTACTTCAAATATTATAAAGCATAAGTGTCTGGCCTGGGAATGGGACAGGGAATGTCTGGTGTGTTATGAAGTGTGTCCTTATGCCGCCATAGAGCTCAAGCGTG
>JAWOGL010000275.1:0-8517 GCA_046496945.1 Desulfonatronovibrio sp. | reverse complement strand
GATATCTCCCAGGATGATCTGGAAGAACATATCACCATGCTGAATTCTGATGACAGGACAGACGGTATTCTGCTGCAGCTTCCTCTGCCTGAGCATCTGGACTCTCAGCGGTGTCTTGAACTGATCCTTCCCCAAAAAGACGTGGATGGGTTTCATCCTGAAAACGTGGGCAAACTGACTCTGGGGCTGCCGGGATTTCGTTCATGCACACCTGCGGGGATTATGGCCCTTTTAAAGGCTTACAACCTGGACGTGTCCGGCAGGGACTGTGTTATCGTCGGACGAAGCAATATCGTGGGCAAACCCCTGGCCTTTCTGCTTCTGTCCGGCAATGCCACCGTGACCATCTGTCATTCCCGGACAGCTGATCTTAAAGGCCATGTTCAAAGGGCTGACTTTATATTCGCCGCAGTGGGAATACCGAAGTTTGTAAAAGCAGACATGGTCAAGCCCGGCACGGTGGTGGTTGATGTAGGCATCAACAGAACAGAACAGGGCCTGGTAGGCGACTGCGACTTTGAGGGTATCAAAGAAAAGGCCCTGGCCATGACTCCTGTACCCGGTGGCGTCGGCCCCATGACCATTGCCATGCTCCTGGAAAACACTGTAACTTCCTGGAAAAACAGAGTCGCCCTTGGAACTGCCTAGTTTCCATCCGGAAAGCTGTTCTTTCCGGGTGGAAACTAACTGACAATTAGACCGGCGTAGCCTACAACTTTGGAATAATCATTATTGACGTCTCCAGAGGTGGCATAGTCAACCAGACGCCCTTTTGTGGCGCCTAGTTCCCTGACGCAGGCCAGTCCCAGAACCATAGGCAGCATCCCGCACATGGAGATTCTGTTTCCCGCCACAGTCCGGTAAAGACCTTCCGGGTCCAGGGCCAGAACCTGATCAATGGCAAGCTGATCTTTTTCCCGGGCCTGATCCTGAGAAACATAATGACTCATATCGCTGCTTACAACCACGGAAACATCCTCGCCCTTGTTTTTTAAGGACTGGCCCAGACTTTTTCCGGCATCAAGAAGCAGATCAAGATCAGGTTCAGCCACTGCTACCGGGACCATGGAAAACTTATCCAGGCTTACCTTCAAAAAAGGCAGGATGACTTCCAGGGAGTGTTCCTGCTGATGCGCCTCATAATCCGCTGTAAATCCATTCACCTGAGTCAGAATATCTGCCAGCCCGGAGTCAACCGGAGCCTCAAATCCCGGCATAATCCACTTTCCCTTATCCCATACAGCCATTTTTGTTCCTCTTCCGGAATGATTGGGCCCAAGAAGGATAATCCTGCGGGAAAGATTGGCCCGGGCAATGGTTTTACCTGCAACAGCTCCCGAAAAAACATATCCCGCGTGGGGCACCATGGCCAGAAGGGTTTTGTCTGATTCTGTCTCTCCCTGAAGATAATCATCAACCTGAGTTTTAAGGCCTGACCAGTTGCCTGGATAAAACTGTCCGGCAACCACTGGTTGTCTGTCCATAACTCCTCCAAAAATGTTTTTAAGTCCGCAGCTGTCTGACCTGCTTTGACAAACCCGGAAGCCTGTTTTTTTGGGTCCCGGGATATGTATGCTCTGACTGAGGCGGGATTGCGCGCGTGGTGAACAGCCGCCTGGAAACTAATATCTTCAACAGGCAACCAAAAAGATAATCAGGGATTAACCGGAGGCAAGCCCTTTATTCCGGGATTAGCAGCGCACCTAAAAAGTCCTTATTCCAATGGCAGTTCAAAAATCCCAGGAACAAGGAACAAAAAAAGTTCAAGATCGCGGCGTATTTAGCAGGTGCGAGTTTGAACTTTTTGCAGCGACAAAGCAATTGGGAGATTTTCAACAACCTGTCAGGGGTTGTACTGTTCAGCCTCTGTAGTCAACCGCCTGCTGTTCAGATCTGACTGGGCCATCCTGCTGAACACACTGTCCGGATAGGCCTGAATAAGCTCCTTGAGGACTCTTTCCCAGTTCTCATACTGATGGTTCAGCCGGTACATCCTGGCCAGGCGATATTGAATGGCCGGCCAGTCAGGATCATCTTCTTCAATATAATTTTCGTACTCCAGAGCCCAGCCCAGGGCTTCTTTCATCCGGCCCGTGCTGGCGGTGGACTCCACCAGCATGTCCAGACAGGTCCTTATCCTGGCCAGATTCTGCTCTTCCTGCTTCATGAACAGGGCGAGTGATTCCTGGGCAAATACGTAGACTTTTTCATAATCCTGCCGCGCATACGCGTCCTGAGCCAGAAAGAACAGGGCAAAAGCCCTTTGTTTTGAGGAGAAGTCTGTTTCCACGGCCAGTTCCCTCCATAAAGGCAGGGCTTCTTCCTCACGGCCGGTGTTCTGAAATGCCAGGGCTCTGGCGTAATCCAGCTGCATCCTTTCTTCTTTGGGCAGATCCCAGTCCCCGGCCTTCTGGTCCAGGTCAAGTATGGCGGACCAGTCCCTCATTTCCAGATATATTCCAAGTACCAGGGACAACGCCCCGTAACTTTGCTCGTCCATTTCAGCCACATCCAGGAAAGGCCTGGCCAGAGCCAGGGCTTCTTCCATGCGGTTTATGTTCCAGTAACTGTCAGCCAGGGCCAGATTGGTTTCAACATCCAGAAGCTCAGGATTTTCATTAAGATAAGCATATTGTTCCCAGATCTCCACAACCCCGGTATATTCTTCATCCTGATATCTGTCTTCCACCAGACGGGCAAATGTATCAAAGCCAAGCTCCAGGGCCCTGGGCCAGAGGTCTTTGTGGGCGTACCTGCTGGAAAACTCTTCTATTACTTCCAGAGTCTCCAGAAATTCATCCTGAAACAGTCTCCACATGGCCAGTTTGAGCAGGGCTACCGGGGCCAGGGGACTGTCGGGATAATCCTGGCTTATGCGGGTATATATCTGTTCAGGCCGCAGAGTATAAGGCTGATCAAAGACTGTGAACATATCGCTTATGGAAGGTTCATCGTGAATGCCTTCCTCTGCCAGGCGCATGGCTGCTATCAGCCCTCCTTCCTCGTCTGGAAACTGGCGCACGGTTTCCTGATATATTTCTTTGGCTGCTTCTTTTTTGTCCTGCAGCAGATAAATATCCCCTAATCTGGCCATGGACACGTCAACCTGATCTCCTTCCGGAACCAGGTTGATATAATGCAGAAATCTCTCTGCGGCCTGGTCCAGCCGGTCATTGCTGTACAGGATATATCCCGCGAGTGTAAGGAAATCCGGGTCATCAATATAATGCCTGGGCCAGCGGTTATGAACATATTCAAGTACATCCAGGGCCTCTTCATGCAGATCAAGTTCACTGAAAGCCCTGGCCAGATTCACAGCTGCCGGTTTGACCAGTTGGCTGTCCGGATACTTCTCCACTATATGTTCAAAGCTGTCAGCCGCTTCCTTAAACCGGTTCTGATCCAGATAATAATCCCCCCAGTAAAAATATGTGGACGGCACAGAGCCGTGCTGTGGATATTCTTCCCTGATCAGATTGAAATATCCCCGCGCTTCCGGCTCATTGCCCACCTGCAGGTTAATATAACCCAGATTTAAAAGAGCGTCCGGCAGTCTTGGAGAACCGGGATCATAGTTGATAGCCCGCTCAAATGGCTTGATAATATCGTTGTAGTTTTCTCTGATATCATGCCTGAGCATCTGAAAATTGGCCTCGGCATGGGAATAGAGCACGTCTTCCATATACTCGTCCGGAAGATCAGGGTCGTCAATAAGGGTACTGAAAATGTTTACTGCGCCCCTGTAATCTCCTCCGTTCATCATGGCCTTGGCAGCGAAGATCAGCTCTTCATACTCGTCAGCAGCTTCCTCTGCTTCTTCAAGATCAGGGTGAAGGACTGCCTGCTGTTCACTTTCTTCGGTTTCCTGAACATCCTCTTCTTGCGGCTCTTCTTCAGGAACCTCTGATTCTTCAGGTTCTCCCCGGTCCTGCGGCCTCTCGTCTCTGTCTATTCTCGCGGTTACCCTGGATGACGGTTCCTGTTCCACTGTTTCCGGCTCGTCCATTGCAGACATATCTTCCGGGCCAACCCGCTGTATAGCGGTTCTAACCCTGTAGGACGGAGCAGGGTCAGGACCGGAATCTGAATCCGGGGTTGCAGGTTCAGTCGTGGAAACCCGCTGAGACACCTCAGGAGAAGTTTCAGGCTCTGGTTCAGGAGTGGATTCTGGGTCAGGATCAGATGGAGGAGCGGTAGTTTCCGGGGAAGGCCGGGCAGGTGCAGGAATGGGATCGTCAATGCCTGCAGGCCAGGTTCTGCCGGCAGGATCCTGGAAAATATCAACAACTATCTTGTTCTCCTGGTCCAGATAAAAAGAAATATACCCAAAAGCACTGTTTCGGGTGTTGACGATACAGGCATTATCTTCCACCCGGACATTTCCTATCAATCTGGAGCCGCCAAAATCCACCTCTGAAGGCCTGGTTTCAGTGTCCCAGATATCCCCTGGAAGATACAGGGTCATTTCCTCCGTCCCGGTGCGCTGCACATTATATTCACTGACCTGATCCTGAAATTCAAACACAATCCTTTCATGATTGGGATGCGCGCCCCAATAAATATCCAGGGCGTTCGCTACTTGCGCGTAGACAAGCAGCCATGCAAAACTAATGAATATAATTATAATATTTTTATGGGACATACATATCCAGAGCCAATGATGCATTCTGTTGAAAGGCCGCAGCGCGGAGTTAACAACTGTCCGCTTGCAAAATCCAGGCTAAAATCAGCCAATTTTTTTCTTTTTTAATTTCTCAATAAGAGTGGTCCTTTTTATGCCAAGGGTTTCAGCTGCCTGGTTTTTTACCCCTCCGGCAGTCTGCAGGGCCTCCACCAGCAGATTCTCCTCAATTTTATCCAGAAAATCCTTAAGGTTCATTTTTCTTTCATCCATATCCCTGAGTCCGGGCCACTCAAAACCCCTGGGCATCGCCTGAGTCTGCGCCGGTTCCATGCCGCTTGCGGACAGTATCTTGTCCGGTAAATCCTCCGGTTTGATCTCCTGCTCTTCACAAAGAATAGTCATCCTTTCCATAAAGTTTTCCAGTTCACGCACATTGCCCGGCCATGAATATGCCAGGAGCAGCTTTTTGGCCTGTTCAGAAACACTGAGCTGGTCACATACTCTATTCTCGCAAAATTTCTTCAGAAAATATTCAGCCAGCAAAAGGATGTCTTCACCCCTGGCTCTAAGAGGAGGCAGCACCAGAGGAATGACATTAAGCCGGTAATAAAGATCTTCCCGGAAATTGCCTTTTTCCACTTCTTTTTCCAGATTCCTGTTGGTGGCGGCGACTAACCGCACATCGACCTTGAGAGACCTGGAGCCGCCCACCCTTTCAAATTCTCTTTCCTGAATAAACCTGAGTATCTTTACCTGCAGGGTGAAATCCATCTCTCCAATTTCATCCAGAAATACCGTGCCACCATCTGCAAGTTCAAATCTCCCCGGCCTGGATCTGATAGCATGGGTAAAAGCGCCTTTTTCATGCCCGAACAGCTCTGACTCCAGAAGTTCTCTGGGTATTGCCCCGCAATTGATGGGCACAAAAGGCTTGCTTGCCCTGGGACTGTTTTTGTGCAATGCCCTGACCAGCAGTTCCTTGCCGGTCCCGGACTCTCCAGTGACCAGCACTGTGGTATCAGTGGGCGCTACCTTGGCCAGAATCCGGAAGACCGATACCAATACCGGGCTTTGACCTATAATGCCTGTAGTATCCATATATATTTCCTTTAACTTTTTGTTATCTTAACAGCTTGTTGAAAAAGTCCTTACCCGGCAGACTGTTCAAAAATTCCAAGCGACAAAGCCAATCGGGAGATTTTCAACAGTCTGTTAACCTTGAACGTTGAGTAACCACTCGTCACCTTTCTGGTGTCAAAACAATGACAGAAAGTCAACCCATTTCAACAAATATATTGAAGTCCTGGAAAATCAGATTTGTTCAATCCCGCAATACCCATACCCCCAAACAGCTTTAAGGCCACTTTTGAAAAAAGAGAAAAACGCTTTATCATCAGGGCCAGACTGGGAAAAAAAGCCATATCCGCCCACACCAACAATTCCGGTTCCATGCTCGGGCTGCTGAGACCCGGCCGGGATATTATTCTTTCCAGGTCTGACAATCCCCGCAGAAAGCTGCCCTACACCCTTGAACTGGTCAGACAGGACGGATTCTGGGTCGGCGTAAACACTCTCACTCCCAACAGGATGCTGAGAATTGCCTGGGAGAACGCACTGATTCCAGAATTAAGGGGATATGAAAGTTTCCGGTCCGAAGCTGTATTCGGACAGAGCCGGCTGGATGCCTGCCTGGAAGGTCCTGAGGGCAAATTATGGATTGAGGCCAAAAACGTCACCCTGGTGGAAGATGAAAGGGCCTGTTTTCCTGATGCAGTAAGCGTAAGAGCTTCCAGACATATGCAGGAACTGACGCGCCTTTCCGGACAGGGCCATAAGGTGGCCTGTTTCTGTCTGGTTCAAAGGCCGGACTGCAGATGCTTTGGTCCGGCTGATTTTATTGATCCCCATTTTGCCGGAATTCTGAAAAAGGCGGTGGACAGCGGCCTGCTGATCCTTCCCTACAAAGCCGTGGTCTGCGAGTCCGGGATCAGCCTGGGCCGGAGACTGCCTGTTTTCTGGGGATAACAGCCTCACCAGACAAGCCAACTGTAAATCATGGAACATCTTAAGGGTTTTATTTACATTCTTACAGCAGCCATGTTGTGGGGCTGCATCGGGCCGGTAGCCAAAATCGCTTTTGCCCAGGGACTTACTCCGCTGGAAGTTGCCTTCTGGAGGGCGGTCACCGGCTGGGGTTTCTTTGTCTGTCACGCCCTGATTGTAAAAAAGATCGGCGTACAAAAAAGAGATTTGCCGGCAGTGTTCATTTTTGCCCTTCTGTGCGTGACAATTTTTTACGGCTCTTACCAGCTGGCTGTGGATCTGGGTGGGGCTGCCAGGGCTTCGGTTCTTCTCTATACCGCTCCGGCCTGGGTAGCGGTAATGGCTGCTCTGCTGCTCAAGGAAACAATCACTGTGCAGACCCTGACCGGGATTATTGTCTGCATGAGCGGAGTGATCCTTATTTCCGCTTCAACAAATTCAGCCCCCGGCCACACATTTTCCTGGCCCGGGATTTTTTTCGGACTGGTGGCAGGATTCACTTATGCCCTGTACTATATCTTCGGAAAAAAACTTTTTGCCCGTTACCAGCCTGTAACCATTTTTTCATGGATACTTATCCTGGGCGCGCTTGGACTGGCGCCCTTTATTCAGCCCGCCCTCCCGTCCGGGACTGTCTGGCTGCCACTTATTTTTCTGGGTTTTATGTCCACTTACTGCGCTTACTTCATTTATGCCCGGGGGCTGGTCAGGCTCCGGGCCTCCCAGGCCGCGGTCATTGCCACTGCCGAACCAGTGGCTGCGGCTCTGCTTGCCTATATTTTCTGGCAGGAGAATCTTGGGCTGTGGGGCTATCTGGGAGCCGGCCTGGTCATTGGCGGGGTGATTATTCAGGTGGTACGCAAGTAATGTGCGGGCAGTTCTTTTTTGTTTTTCCAGAATCTAATGAATATTATCATCCCGACGGAATACTCAAAAAAATTTCAAAGAATGACCCGAATGATAAATGGTATTTCAGCCTTTATAAGGCTTCTAAAATCTGATCTTGAGCTGGGCGGATATCCTCTGCTCTGATCCATGATTGTTTTCCATAAAAGTGTATTCATAATCCACTGCTCCAAAAATCCTGTCAGAAAACCAGGCATTAAGACCAAGACCCAGAATTGCAGAGTTCTCTGGAACTTTTCTGGCCTTGGCTTTGAATGTTGAATTACTATTCTTAAAGCCGGCTTTAATATCTGAAGGTTCAGTAATAAACTCCCTGACCCAGTACATTCTGAACTCTGGGATTAACAGGGTTTTCTTCAATTTAATCTCTCTGGAAATGCTTATCCCCAGGCGCGATTGAAGAGACTGGGAATCACGGGAATCAATATCCAGGCTCAAGTCTCCCCCTCTGGATTCAGAATATGAGTCTTCATGTAACAACGCATAATTTATATTCAAGCCAGGCTTGAGCGCCCATTTGCCTTTTCCAAATACATATCCGGCATTGGTAGAAGCTGAATAAACCTCGGCCGAATGACTGCTTTTGGTTTTCCGGTTCAAAAAAGCTATAAAGCGATGTGTTTCAATATCCATGGTCCCTGCACCAAGAACTGTATTCCAATATGCACCAGCGCCATCATCAATATTATTCCACTTGGAGTAAAGAAAACCCTGATAAGATCTTACTGTTGATGAACCTGAACCTCCCCGCTGGTCCAGATCCTGACTAACAATTGTCCCGGCAAGCCCTAAAGTAAAATTACCGTCCAGGTTATAATCAATCCCCAATATTACCCCTTTCATCCTGTCTCTAAACTCAGGAATGGAACTGGCCGATTCCATCACAACATTTGATCCCATATAAGTTCCCCAGGAAGACAGAGAATAAGGCTTTGCATTATTCG
>JAWOGL010000080.1:0-3609 GCA_046496945.1 Desulfonatronovibrio sp. | reverse complement strand
CCACGCCCACAGCTCTTGTTCCTCTGAAAAGTATCCTGGTGGACATGGCCCTGGTCATTACTTTGAGGTTTGAGCGGTGCATGGCCGGATGCAGATATCCTCTGGCGGTGCTCCATCGTCTGCTGCGATAGGTGGTGCTTTCAAATTTTGAAAAGCCTTCCTGCTGATATCCGTTGACGTCTTTGGTCAGGGGGTGGCCTGCCTGCTGGACTGCCTTGAAAAAGGCGTCAAACAGAGGATTGTCGCATTCAGGGGTGGTCAGGTACTGGCTGCCGCAATTGCCCTGATACTCATCAGCTCCTTTAAGCCTGTATTCCATTTGTTTGAAATAGGGCAGGCAATGAGCATAGTCCCAGTTTTCCAGTCCTTCCATGGCGCCCCATTTTTCATAATCCAAGGCATTGCCCCGGATATGGATCATGCCGTTTATGGAGCTTGACCCGCCGAATACTTTGCCCCTGGGCTGGGCTATGCGGCGGTTGTGCATGAATGGTTCAGGTTCTGACTCATAAGCCCAATTATAAAATTTATTGGTCAGATTAAATGACAGGGCGGAAGGCATATGGATTCTGAAATCCAGCCTGTGATCTTTGCGTCCGGCTTCAAGGACCAGGACCTGATGGTCGGGATCGGCGCTCAGACGGTTGGCCAGAATGCTTCCGGCAGTGCCTGCTCCAATGATGATGGTATCGTATGTTTTGGTCATTATTCCTCCAGAAATAGTTGGATGTTCAATGGTTTGAAAAAATATCGCGGTGTCAGCGATCAGGGTTTGCCACGAACTATGTGTTACGCTTGTTGGTTTTATTCCACTGATGGTATTTGTTTTTGGGATAAAAATTGCTGCCGCTGATAACACTGATGATGATTGATAAAAGTCTCTTTTAATTGCTGAGATCTGTACAATCAGCGGCAAAAAATTCTTTTCTTTGCTTTTGATATGAAAACAGAAGATATTGAGCCGCTGATCTCGCTGATTTACGCTGATAAAAGAAGATGCAAAAGCTATATCCAGCAAAGAAAAATATTTTTATCCGAAATCAAGTAATGAGATTTGTAACTATTAACCAAGATTAAATAAGAAGACCTGGACCCCGGATCTGGTCCGGGGTGACGGTTAAAGCAGGCCGTTACTCTTTTCCGTCATTCCGGCGAAAGCCGGAATCCAGTGCCGCTGAATACCCATATTCCGTATGTGGTGAATAGTTACTGAGATTTTATTGTAATATTTATTTTATGACATACTTTTAGTTGTCGGAAAATGAAATTTTTTTCCTGAGAATCATATAATGATAACTGATATAGGATTTGGCCTTTATGGGATCAGAGGCCGTAATTTCTTTAGCGGTATGCTGCCAGTTGGCAACCGCGTTAGCCCTGTATTCCGTGTCTTCGTACAGGGCATTGTCCATGGAACTGAAGCCCAGCTGAACAGCTTGCATGATCCATTCAAATATAGGGTTGTGAGTCATTTTGGCAAACATAATGTTCAGTTCTTTGTCCAGCTCCACCAGCATTTCCAGGCTTGCGTTATTTTCTGTGGCAGCCCGGGCCAGTTCATCGGTTTTGCTGGTTAGCAGTTCTTTTTCTTCTGATGTACCTCTGGCTATAGCCAGGTCTGTTATTACGTAATCCAGACTTTCCCTGAATTCGATAAGCTTCATGGGATCTGTCTGATTCTCACGCAAAAACAGGGCAAAAGATTCGCTTATACCTGCCACTTCCGGATTCTTGATGTAGGCCCCGCCCTTGGAGCCTTTGCGGGTTTCTATGAGCCCTTTGTGCTTGAGGACCTGTAAGGCTTCACGAATGACACCGCGCCCGGTTTTAAACAGGTTTTGCAGTTCGCGTTCGCTGGGCAGTTTTTCTCCCGGGGTTATGCTGCCGCTGATAATGGCGGCCTGAATCTGCAGGGCGATGTCTTCCCCGGCGCGACCGGCTTTGACCGGTTCAAAATGGATGTTGGTATTCATAAATATCCTAAAATTTGTAACTATTCACCATGTTCGAACAAGAAGACCTGGACCCCGGATCCGTCATCCCGGACTCGATCCGGGACCGGGGTGACGGTTAAAGAAGGTTGTTGACCTTTTCCGTCATTCCGGCGAAAGCCGGAATCCAGTGCGGTTGAATAGCCATATTCCGTATGTGGTGAATAGTTAGTAAAATTTTTGCTAAATGGACAGACCAATGTAAGGCATGTCAGGCTGAATCTAATATGTATTCTATTGATATGTGTCGCTTAACCAGGTGCATTGGCCCCTGACAGTGAAAAATGCAGGTGATTTATCTGCTTAATGGTAGGACCATTCTATAGGTTGTTTTGATTTTGTCAACCCTGAATCTCAGAAGTGGAAAGAAACGGATAACCTCTTGGATTTTTATAGCTATTTGGCAGCCAATATGAGCCATGGCATGTAGATAAGGCCGGACAAACAAAAATTATATGCAATATTTATCTGTCCGGTTTTGGCGGCTATGAGCAGGGGCTATTTTCTGGATTGAATATTTCTGGAAAAGATCCAGTTTCCTATGTGCCATGATCCTGAAGTCTGAATTTCTGACCAGGTCAGCTTTCCTCCTGCGGCAGGAAGAGCTTCCTGGACAAATTGCAGTCCGATCGTGGTTTGTCCATTTTCATCCGGTTCAGTGCTAATGTTTCTCACTACCGAATCAAGATAGACTTCATTGTTAGGCTGGTTTTCCGGAGATGACCCTTTTGCGTCGCCGGTCTGTGTGTCAGGTGAAAGGAAGAATTTCATTATATACTGCTGGTTTATTTCGCAGGTATGATTTTGGTTTTTCAGCACAGCGTTGCTTATGCACAGTCTGACCCCGCTGGAGGATAAATTTAGAATCCTAAGTTGTTCATTGCCTGAAGGATAGACAGCAAAAGGGTCCTGCCTGGCGATGATCTGTCCATAGGGTTTGTCGGTATAAAGCCATACCGTAAGTCCTTCGATTTCTCCTGGTTTTGGGCGATAGCGGGCAGCCTGTCTTTCACTGATATGGTATTCCTCGGGCAGGATTATTTCCAGACCGAGAATGTTTTTGCCGAGGTTTCTGGTGGCTATCAGCTGAGTTTCAAATCTGTAGTATCTGACTTTGTCCTTTGCTCCATCAAAAGCGAACCTGCATTTCAGGTTTAATGTTTCCTGATCTGAAATTAAGCAGTCTTTATCTATTTTCGTGGCCAGAAGAAGCCGGTCTTTTTCAATGCGGGCCGGAATACAGGTCAATGAGAAAAAATCGGTTTCTCCCTGACCGGGCTGAACCGCCATCTGAGCCTTTTTTTCCACCACTCCCTTGAGGATGCTCAACATTCGGCTGTTTTTGATATCCTCCAGGCAGATGATCCTTTTTCTTTCTCTGATATCCTGTTTTTTTAAATCTTCAACCGGTGAACGGTCTCTTCTGATGTTTTCCCGGCGAACTTCCTGGTGGCTGATAACCACGGCGACTTTTTTGATTATGTTGTCGTGTGAAAGCCGGCAGGCTCTATAGTGGGAAAAGGGATATTTTATATTTATGCCGCCCTGGAACGAGTTAAGGATATAAGCAGTATAGTCTTTGGAGGACCACTGATTTAAATCCTTGGCGTTATTACTT
>JAWOGL010000232.1:0-56267 GCA_046496945.1 Desulfonatronovibrio sp. | reverse complement strand
CCCCGACATAACCGGCTTCAGTCAGGGTGGTGGCGTCGGCAATGGCAAATGGAACCCTTAGAACCCTGGCCAGCGTCTGGGCCAGAAGAGTCTTGCCGGATCCTGTAGGACCGATGAGCAGAATATTGCTCTTGTCCAGTTCCACCTCGTTTTTTTTGCCGGCATAGCGGACTCTTTTATAGTGGTTGTATACAGCCACGGCCAAGGTCTTCTTGGCACCATCCTGGCCGATTACATAATCATCAAGAGCTTGCTTGATTTCTGAAGGAGGCATAAGGGATTCGCTTTCGCTTCCCTCTTCCTCATGGTCCTGTGCGATAATTTCATCGCACAGATGTACGCATTCGTTGCAGATATACACATCCGGTCCGGCTATAAGCCTGTCAACCTCCTCCTGGGTTTTTCCGCAGAATGAGCAACACAGATCATAAACATAAGGCTTTTTTTTAGCCATTGGTCACCTCGATTAGCTGAGTTTCTGTTAGTAAATCAAATAATCAGCTTAATTTTTCAACTTCACTTCTGGAAGTGAGAACATTATCAATAAGCCCGTAGTCTTTGGCTTCCTGGGCGCTTAAATAATAATCCCGGTCCGTATCGTGTTCGATTTTGGACAGTTCTGCCCCGGTATGCTTGGCCAGTATCTCATTCAGTTGTGATTTGAGTTTGATAATCTCCTTGGCCTGGATGTCAATATCCGTGGCCTGGCCCTGAAAACCACCCATGGGCTGGTGGATAAGTATCCTGCTGTGAGGAAGGGAATATCTCATCCCGGCATGTCCCGCGGCCAGAAGCAGAGATCCCATGCTGGCTGCCTGCCCCAGACAAAGAGTGGCTACAGGCGCGGATATGTATTGCATGGTGTCGTAAATAGCCATGCCGGCGGTTACAGATCCGCCCGGGGAATTTATGTACAGGTTGATTTCCTTGTCCGGATTTTCAGATTCCAGGAAAAGGAGCTGGGCGCATATGAGATTGGCTATGTTATTGTCAATGGGCGTGCCCAGGATAACAATCCTGTCCTTGAGCAGCCGGGAATAGATGTCAAAGGCCCTCTCGCCTCTGCCAGTGCTTTCTATGACCATAGGAATATTGTAACTCATTGTTTCTCCTTGATTAACTCTTCTGATTCTTATGAAAAAGGATTTAGTCGGACAGCCGGATTTTATGCCTGGTCCTGCTGATCTTCAGAGTTTTCTGTTTCCTCAGCCGGAGGAATGATTTTTACCTCGGCCTTTTCATAGATGTGTTCCATGGCCTTGTCCGCCAGTAGACTGTCTTTCAGGGCAAACATGAGATTGTTTTCTTCGTAGAAGCTTTTTACCTTGTCAAAATCCTGGCCGCTGTTGCGGGCGATGGTCCGTAGATAAGCATCAATTTCCTGCTGGTCAACTGTGAGTTCCTCACGGTCGGCCACAGCCAGAAGGAACAGCTGGGATTTAACCATGTCTTCGGCGTCAGCCTTGAACATCTCCTGCAGTTCTTCCTGGGTTTTGCCCAGAGATTCAAAACTTTTCCCTTTTTTCTCGGTGCTGTTTTTCAGTTCAGCAATTTTCTGTTCGATCTGGCCTTTGACCAGAGATTCCGGCAGTTCAAACTCAACCTTGTCTTTAAGTTCGTCCAGGGCTTTTTTCTGGGCCGTACTTTTATGGAGCTGTTTTCGGGATCCGACATAAGACTTTTCAATGACTTCCTTCATCTGGTCAATGCTTTCGAATCCACCTGCCTTTTGAGCGAGTTCATCATCTACTTCCGGAAGCTTTTTTTCCTTAATGGAATGAAGGGTTACTTTCATCAGCACGCTTTGTCCGGCCAGTTCTTTATTAAGAAAGTCTTCAGGCAGAGTGATTTCAGCTTCACCGGTCTGTCCGGGTTTGATGCTTTTGACCAGATCTTCAAAAGAAGCCAGAGCATTGCCCTGGCCCAGAGTCATCTGGAAGTTGTCCGCCTTGACCCCTTCAACGGGTTTGCCGTCTTTATAGGCTTCAAAGTCAATGACCACGATCTCGCCGTCCCGGGGAGGTCTTTCTTCGCCGATCACAACCATTTCAGCCAGGTTGTCCCTGACCCGGTCGATTACCTTTTGTACTTCATCCGGGTTGAATTCCACGTCTTCTTCCTCAATGACAATGCCGGTATAATCTGGAAGTTCAAATTCAGGAGCGACCTCAAAACTTATGGAATAATTGAAGTCCTCGCCCCGGTTCATCTGCCCGGCATCTACATCAATGCGGGAAAGGGGATTGATTTTCAGCTCGCTGAGTATCTGGTTGATATGCAGGTTAATGAGTTCAGAGGTTGCTTCGTTGTATATCTGCTTCTTAAACTTGTTTTCAACAACCGATGAAGGAACTTTTCCTTTGCGAAATCCCTTAATGTCAACCTGGTTGCGATACAAGGCGGTTGTGGCGGCCAGGGAAGCATGAACCTCCTCGGCTGGAACCTGAATTTTAATTTCTTTTTTTACCGGACTAATGTTTTCAACATTATATTCCATTGTATTAGATCCTCCCTGAAATAGATTTGGACACAAACAATTAAGTCCAAAATTTAAAAATCATGATTATGGAGTTCAAAATAGAACTCCAGGCCTTTTTGATATTTTCCAAATGTATATTGTAACTGGCGGACAGTTGAGTCCTTATGCGCGAAATGGTGCGAGAGGGGGGAGTTGAACCCCCACGGTTATACCGCTGGATCCTAAGTCCAGTGCGTCTGCCAATTCCGCCACTCTCGCGCAAAAGTTAAACATTTAAATCTATCTGACAAATGGTGATTAGTCAAATATATAATTGTCCGGTTCGCGCTGAAAACTAAGCTTGAGCAGATGTTTTGCCAGCCCGCCGAGGTCCTTGGGGGTATAGCCCAAAACATCCTTCCAGACCAGATCAGATTCCATGCAGAAGTATATCTGAGTGGACAGCCCGCCATGTCTGAGTTTTCCTGCTATGGATCTGAACTGTTCGAGTCTCAGAGGCAGGAGCAGCCGGGTTTTTCCATCCATTCCGCTGATGAATTCATTGTAGATGTAGGTTGAGCCCGGATGATTGCGCATTATCATGTCTTTAAGCCCTGGCATGTATCTGAAAGAACCCAGACTTATATAGGCTATATTTTCGGGCCTTAGATAATCCAGAATCATCTGCACGGTCCGGGAGTATCCTTTTTCCCATCCCGGATAGTGGATTATGGGATCAAAATGAAGACAGACCCTGAATCCCTGGTCAGCACAGTATCTGGCCGCCTGCAGGCGTTCCTCCAGAGTGGACGCCCCGGCTTCTTCGGTTGAAACAATGTCCGGACTGTTTACAGACCATGCCGGCAGAATGTTCCGGTTGGATGAAGTTTTTTTCATCCAGCTAAGGTCAATGATTTTGGATTTGAGTTCCAGGCGGACATTGGGATAATTTTCAAGGAACCCCACCAGGTCAGACGTATATTCAGTAAGGTGCTCCAGAGCCAGAGAATCCGTAAATTCGCCGGTTCCAACTCTGAAAAGTCTGCTATTGTCCCGGCCAAAGGCGCTGTCCAGTTCAGACCACAAATCGCTTTGATTGGCCCAGACCTTAAGGATCTGGTCGTGGAAATAGGCCTGCAGTATGCAGTAGCTGCAGTTCAGGGGACAGTTTTCCCCGATATGGATTATCTGATACCCGCAGCACCGGTATGTCCGGGTAGCCGGGCAGGGCCGCAGGAACTTGCCCCGGTAATGTTTAAGATAGATCGCCGGAAAATTATTCTGGGGGTTTTCCCTGAAAATGTCCTGTCCGGCCCGGACTGTCTTTACTGGAATGCCTGGCAGTTTCCGCATGACTTTGCGGGCCAGGGGAGTATGAAGGGCCTCTTCATCCACATAGATTTTGCCCGGTACAGTCATATGGCCGGGAAGGTTTGCTGTAAAAGATTCCTGCATGTTATTTTACCGGCCAGTCGTCCAGGGCGCCGGATTGGTAAATTTGTTCAAGTTCGTCCAAAGCCTTTTTTAAATCATGTTTGCTGCTTATCCTGGTAAAGAGGTGAATCTCCGTGGATTCAAATTCATCCCTGTGCTCCATACGCCAGCCTGAACCCGCGGCCGTGCTGCGAAGCCTGTGCTCAAGGTCGTTTTTCATGGTGGACAGAAGAGGATATCTAGCCTGAAAAGCCAGTTTGAGAATAGATTTTATTTTGTCCTGGGGAGAGAGGTCTTTGTCCAGTATAGAAGCTAGTTTCAGTTCATCAATGAGTTGACACATGCCTTTGTGGTCTTTCCTTGCTGTTTCATCAAGCCAGGAAAGCAGGTTAATGCTGTTGTTTCTGGACCAGCTCAGGCGGGAAAAAAACGGAAAAAGGCATTGCCGGTCATCCGGCCCGGTCTGCTTTAATATCCGGGAACACTCCACTGAAATATTTCCTCCAGCCAGAAGACCGTCCCAGACCAGAGGCAGTTCCAGCCAGTTTTGCCACAGTGTCTGTATTTTTGAACCCGGCTTGATGTGCAGCTGAGTCCATACTTCCTGCGAGAGATTGCCTGCTGACTGAAAATAGCGCAGGGCAAGGATTGTTTTTCCGGGGTCCAGGATCTGGTTCTGATTGGATAAAAGATAGACGATGCCTTTCCAGTAATCTTCTGCAGGAGGGATTTCCAGGGCGATGATATCACGGCCCAGGTGCATAAGAGACCTGGTTCGCTTGTATCCGGCCACCAGAACTTTCTTTTCAGGCTTACTCATGACCAGAACCGGTTCCATCTGCCCGAAACGCTCAATGCTGCGGACAAAATCCTGATCAGGTTCTCTGGCCCAGAAAAGACACGGTTCTGTCATGGTTATTTTTTCTGGAGAAATAAGTAGCAATTCTGTATTTTTATTCATAAGTTTGTCGTGAGTGTTTAACCTGTTTTTCAGGTCGTCAGCATAATTTAACAGCCAGTTAAGGCCTGACCGGGCAGGCTTGCGGTAAGCAGTGGCTGGTTTCTGTATTTTATGGTGTCAGGAACAACTTGACAACTTTTCAATCCTCTTTCAATAGGATAGAATCATTGATTGCAGGATTGTTCCGGGTATGTCCGGGTACGGCATCCGGAAAAATATTTTCAGTATATTGTCTGGTAACTAAATGCCGGGACCGATAATTACTCCGGTCTGCTGATTATGTCTATGATCAAGACGGGCTGATCTTCTTTTTGATTTTGGCATAAGCCCTTGTTGAAAAAAAGGGTTTTTCAATGTATGTAAAAATTATTGCAGGTGTGGTTGAACCTTGACTCTCATTATCTCCAAACAAGAATAGAAATGATCAAAGGGGGCAAATTTAATGCTGGATAAGTTGGAAAATCAAAGAACCTACGCCTTGGTCGGACATGGCGGTGCCGGCAAAACTTCTGTAGCTGAGATGATTCAGTATAATTGCAAAGCCATTCAAAGGCTGGGTAAGATTGAAGAAGGAACCACTGCTCTTGACTTCGAACCCGAGGAAATCAAAAGAAGGGGGAGTGTTCAGCCTGGATTTGCCACTTTTAACTGGAATAAAAATCAGCATTTTCTAGTGGATATTCCCGGAGATAATAATTTTATAGGAGACATTAATTATCTTTTGACAGCTGTGGACTCGGTTGTCTTTGTCATTGATGCCATTGACGGAGCCAAGCCTCTGACCAAGAAAATCTGGTCGGAAACCAGAAAACTGAACCTGCCGGCAATATTTTTCATCAATAAAATGGACCGGGAACGGGCTGACTATGAAATGGCCTATCAGAGCCTTATTGACATGCTGGGTATTAAGCCGGTCCAGCTTTATTATCCCATAGGCGCGGAATCGGATTTTAAGGGGATAGTGGATATTCTGGAAAACAAGGCGTATTTTTTTGCTGAAGACGGGAAGCTTACCCAGGGCGATATCCCTGAAGATATGGCTGATATGATCGAGGAAACCAGGGAGGCTGCTGTAGAAAATATCGCCGAGAGTGACGAAGAACTGATGGAAAAATACCTGGAAGAGGGCAGTCTCACGCCGGATGAAATGTATAAAGGCCTGCACCTGGGAGTTTTGTCCCGGGAGATTGTTCCTATCTGCGTCGGCGCGGCTCTGGAGAACAAAGGCGGACAAAAACTCATGGAGGCCGTTCAACAACTTCTGCCCTCGCCTTTAGAGCATGCCCCCTGGGAGGGCCGGGACGGGACCCAGAGAAAGTCCCATCCTGATGAACCAGTGGCTGCCTTTGTCTTTAAGACAATCACAGATCCTTTTGCCGGTCATTTGAGCATGATGAGAATCCTGTCCGGCAGATTGTCTCCGGACACGACCCTGGTCAATCCTGTGAAAGAAGAAAAGGAAAAACTTGGCCAGCTTCTTTTTCTGGAAGGAAAAAAACAGATCCCGGTTAAAACCGAAATAGGTCCGGGCGCTATAGTGGCCGCTCCCAAACTTAAAAAAACCACAACCGGAGACACTCTTTGCAATGAAGGAGGGTCATTTATCCTGGAAACCGAAGACCTTCCTCCCTGCATACTATCATACGCCCTGGCCGCCGAGGTTAAAGGCGAGGAAGACAAGGTATTTTCAGCGGTACAAAGGCTTCTGGATGAGGATGTCAATCTGACTCTGGCCAGAAATGAAGAAACCGGAGACATGCTTTTGTCCGGCATGGGGCAGCTGCATATTGAAACCGCTGTGGAAAAAGCCAGGAGACGCTACAAGGCCAATATTGTACTTAAAACTCCCAAAATCCCGTTCCGCGAAACCATCAAAGGCAAAGCCGAGGTTCAGGGAAGATACAAGAAACAGACCGGAGGCCGGGGGCAGTTCGGAGATTGCTGGATCAGGCTGGAACCCAGGCAGAGAGGGCAGGGATACGAATTCGTGGACGCTATTGTCGGCGGCTCCATTCCCAGGCAGTATATTCCCGCAGTGGATAAGGGCATTCAGGAAACCGCGTCCAGAGGCGTAATTGCCGGATATCCCGTGGTTGACTTTAGAGTTACCCTTTATGACGGATCATATCACAGCGTTGATTCTTCTGAAATGGCCTTTAAGATTGCCGGATCCATGGCTTTTAAAAAGGCGGTTGAACAATGCAAACCAGTGCTGCTCGAACCCATAGTCCTGGTCCAGGTTTATGTGCCTGATGAATATATGGGTGATGTGATCGGGGATCTTTCCAGCAAGAGAGGAAAGGTTCTGGGGTCGGATTCAGACAAGGGCATAACCGAAGTGCGCGCTCACGTGCCCATGTCTGAAATTCTGCAGTATGCCCAGGACCTGCGCTCCATGACCGGCGGGCAGGGAACATTTACCATGGAGTTTGATCATTATGAAGAATGCCCCGCGCCCATAGCGGAAAAGATAATCGCGGAGAGCCGCGAAGACCAGGCCGGCTGAGATGTAGGCAGGCAGAAAGCTTAACTTTATATCGACCCGGGGTCTCCTTCAGGGGTTTTGTATTTCAGGCTTGAAACAACAGTATCTGTGAGATTTTGTTTCAAGCCTGATTTTTTCGCCTGAGGTGGATGTCCGGGTTTTTTATTGTGTTTTTTGCGGCATTAAGATACGTTTAATTATTTTAATCAAGACAAAAGATTTATCCATTGAGGTAAGTCAGGAAGATAATTTGTTTCAACTTTTTATTCAGGATGCTCGTTTCCTGAAGGTTTTTGGGAGGTTTTGGTATGGAATTAAGTGACGATTTTGTAAGGCTGACTCCGCTGGGAGGCCTTGGGGCCATTGGCCAGAACTGCATGATCATGGAAACAAGGGATTCCATGGTGGTTATTGATTGTGGTTTGATGTTTCCTGAAGATTTTCTTCTGGGAGTTGACGTGGTCATTCCCCGTTTTGATTATATCCTTAAAAACAAGGACAAGCTTAAAGGAATAGTCCTTACCCATGGACATGAAGATCATATAGGCGCCCTGCCCTGGCTTCTGCCCTACGTGGATGTTCCGGTGTACGGGTCAAGATTTACTCTGCAGCTTGTGTCCAATAAACTCTTGGAATTCAATCTCAAGGACTATGTCCGCACTGAAGTGGTCAGCGAGAAGCAGGCCTTAAAACTGGGAGATTTTACCTTTAATTTTTTTCCGGTTTGTCATTCAATTATTCAGGGATTTGGCCTGGGAATAGAGACTCCTGTGGGAAAGATCGTCCACTCCGGAGATTTCAAGCTGGACCGTGATCCTCTGGGCGGGCACAGGACCGACCTTCAAGCCTTTGAAAAATTTTCAGATTCGGGTGTTAAACTGCTTATGTCCGATTCCACCAATGTGGAACGAGATGGCTACGCTTTGACCGAGAGGGAGATAAAGTCGTCTCTGCGAGGTTTTTTTCAGGAAGCCCGGGGAAGAATTCTGGTCACCCTCTTTTCCAGTCATATTCAGAGGATGCAGGAGATATTCGATCTGGCCAGGGATTTCGGACGCAAGGTGGCTGTCAGCGGACGCAGTCTGGCCAAGAACATTGAAATGGCCATGGAACATGGTTTTTTAGCCGTGGATGAGGGGGTATATTGTCCCCTGGATCAGTTGCCTGATTATGATGATTCGGAACTGGTTCTCCTGCTGACCGGTTCCCAGGGGGAACCTTTGTCTGCTCTGACCAGGCTGGCTCTGGGGGAACACCGGCAGCTGAGAATCAATAAAGGGGATCTGGTGCTTATGTCATCCCGGATAATTCCGGGCAATACCAAGGCCATTACCCGGGTTATAAATAATCTGTACAGGCTTGGTGCAGATGTGGTTTATGAACAGGTCCGGGCCATTCATGCCTCAGGTCATGCCCATCGGGAAGAACTGAAGGTAATGCTTGAGACTGTGCGTCCCAAGTTCTTTGTCCCGGTGCACGGAGAATTCAGGCATCTTTACAAGCACGCTGAGCTGGCCAAAAAATGCGGAGTGGCTCCGGAAAGAAGCATTGTCCTGGAAAACGGCCAGCCCATCACTCTGACCCGGAGCACGGTTCGTTTTGAAGAGGAGATTATGGCTGAGTCAATCCTTGTGGACGGCAAAGGTGTTGGCGATGTAGGCCATACAGTACTCAAGGAAAGACATATCCTGGGCGGCGAGGGGCTGGTTATTGTGATCATGGTCATAAGCGAGAAAACCGGTGATCTGCTCATGGGGCCCCGGATTCTTTCCAGAGGGTTTGTTTTTGAACAGCATTATGACCATGTGCTTGAAGATGCCAAATGCCTGGTTCTGGATCTTTTTGAGGAAACCAAGCCCGGAGCCACCAAAAAGCTTGAGGACAAATCGCGTTCGGTTTTGCGCAGATTTTTTCGCAAGATCCTGGACCGCGACCCCATAGTAATACCCCTGATAATCAAGGTTTAACCGGCAGTTGAAAATCTGCCAATTGGCTTTGTCCCTGCAGAAAGTTCAAATTCTTAGGTATCACAACTACCCCCAGTGAAACGAAAGAAGGTTTCACGGGGTAAACTTTGATCTTGATCTTTTTTGGTTTCTTGCACTTGAAATTTTTAAACAGCCAGCCTGATAAGGACTTTTTCACGCTGTTAAAAAGCAGGACTTCACGGGTTGTTTTTGATTCTGCTGAAAAGCCGTCTTGCCGGAAATACCTGTAAGGCGGCTTTTTCTATGCTTATTGGCAGGGATAATGAACCTGTCAGGGAGAGCTTTTTCCGGCAGGCCGTGGCAGTCCTGATTTGACAAGGGGGAGATCCTCTATTATTGGAATATAATCCCAGTAATGGGTCCTGCTGTTTCAGCAGGCGCGACTGAACTCAAAACCTGACAGAGGTTATAATGTGCGGCATTTGTGGAGAAATCAGATTTGATAATCAGGAAATAAACCCGGACGCGGTTTATGCCATGTCCAGGGAAATGATTCCCCGGGGACCGGACGGATACGGATTAATAATGCAGGGCAGACAATGTCTGGGCCATCGCAGACTTAAGATTGTGGACCTGAGCGAAAAGTCCGGTCAGCCTCTTATTGATCCACAGCTGGGGTTTTCATGTGTGTTCAACGGGATGATCTACAATTATAAAGAGTTGCGCAGCGAACTCAAGTCTTACGGCTATACGTTTTTTTCTGATGGGGATACAGAAGTACTGATTAAGGCCTATCATAAATGGGGACTTAAATGTGTTGACCGGCTCATGGGCATGTTCGCTTTTGCCCTGGTGGAGCGCGATTCCGGCCGGGTGATATTCGGCCGGGATCGCCTGGGAATCAAGCCTTTTTATTTTGCGAGAATAGACGGGGGAGTGCTCTTTGCTTCTTCTTTGCCTGCAATACTGGCCACCGGCAGGACAGGTAAGGAAATCGATCCCGCAGCCCTTAATTATTACATGTCATTTCACGCAGTTGTTCCCGCGCCTCATACCATGCTTAAGGATATCCGCAAACTCAGCCCGGCCACCCTGATGACCATTGAACCGGACGGCAGAATGACTGAAACCCGGTACTGGCAGCCCGTCTACGGATCAGGCCCGGAAGATGGAAAAAAATCGCTTAAAGACTGGCAGGATCTGCTCATGGAGGCCCTGCGCGAGTCTGTTAAAAGACGAATGGTGGCTGACGTGCCTGTGGGAGTTCTCCTGTCGGGTGGAATTGATTCCAGTCTGGTGGTGGGACTGCTTGCCGAAGCCGGAGTCAGGGATTTGAAGACATTTTCCATAGGCTTTGAAAGCGTGGGCGGGGAAACCGGAGACGAATTCAAATACTCTGATGTGATAGCCAGACATTTCAGCACAGATCATCATAAGATGAGAATCAGTTCCCGGGAAACCCTGGACAGATTGCCCGGTTGTATCAGGGCTATGTCTGAACCCATGGTCAGTCATGACAACATCGGGTTTTTCCTTTTGTCCCGCGAGGTTGCCAGACACGTCAAAGTTGTTCAGAGCGGGCAGGGAGCAGATGAAATTTTCGGGGGATATCACTGGTACCCTCCGCTTATGCAAAGCCCTGATCCTGTCAGGGATTATTCTAAGGTTTTTTTTGATCTTGATTACCAGGCCTATGCCGGGGCGGTAAATCCTGAACTTGTGGAAGATGATTTCAGCCTGAGGTTTGTCCGGGAGCATTTTGACATGGAAGGTGCAGACACACCCATTGACAAAGCCATGCGCCTTGATTCTCTGGTTATGCTGGTGGATGATCCGGTCAAGCGCGTTGACAACATGACCATGGCCTGGGGTCTGGAGGCCAGGGTTCCTTTTCTGGATCATGAACTGGTGGAGCTGGCCGCTCGCATACCACCGGAGTATAAAGTGCAGGGCCAGGGCAAGTATGTGCTCAAAGAGGCTTCCAGGAAGGTGATACCGGCAGAGGTTATTGACCGGCCCAAAGGGTATTTTCCTGTTCCCGCGCTCAAGTATCTGCAGGGTGATTTTCTGGAGATGGTCAGGGAAGTGCTGTCCGATCCCAGGGCCGCCCAAAGAAATATATTCCAGAAATCATACCTGGACAGGCTCATGGATAACCCTTCCCGGGAAATTACCCCGCTTGGGTCTTCCAGACTCTGGCAGGCTGCTCTTCTTGAGCTGTGGCTCCAAACCTTTAATATCTGAGATTAAGGAACGGACAATGGCTCAGAAATATAAAACTGATTACAGGTTTAACCGCAGTAATGTGCCCTCTCTGCGCAACTGGGAAAGCAAAAATCTGACCCCCGGCATCAAAATGCAAAGCGATGTGGTCCTGGACTGCGGCTGGGGGCGCCTTCTTTTTGGGCATACCTTCCAGAACCAGCAAAAGCTTGTGGACATCCTTTTGCACGAAAGACCGGGCAAAAGAGATATCGCTATTTATCTGAGAGATCCACATGTGGTTTTGTCTCTGGCCCCTCAGGATCTGTTCATGGACCCTTCTCACACTTACCGTCTGTGGCTGGACAGTTACCTTCCCCGCAAGGGCCCGTCCCCAAGTATTGTGATCCGCAGGATTACTTCCAGACAGGATTGCCGGGAAATAAACAAAATATATTCCACCTGGGGCATGGTTAATTCTGACGAATCTTTTTTGTGGAAAAACCGCAAATCCCGGGAAATAATGTTTCTGGTAGCTGAAGACACGCTGCAGAAAAAAATCCTCGGGACAGTGACCGGGGTTGACCACAAAGAAGTTTTCAATGATCCTGAGAACGGCTCCAGCCTGTGGTGCCTGGCAGTGGATTCCCAGGCTTTTCAGCCCGGCATTGGAGAGGCCCTGGTTCGGTATCTGGCGGAAAAATTAATGGCCAGAGGCAGATCTTATCTGGATCTTTCTGTTATGCATGATAACGAGCAGGCTATTGCCCTTTATGAAAAAATAGGGTTTCAGAGAGTGCCGGTTTTCTGCATCAAGCGTAAAAATCCTATCAATGAGCCATTGTTTACTTCTGCAACCGAAGCCGCAGAACTAAACCCGTATGCTGCCATTGTCATTAAAGAAGCCAAACGCAGGGGCATCAGTGTTGAAGTTCTGGATCAGGAGACCGGACATTTCGCCCTTACTTTCGGAGGCAGAACCATTGTCTGCTGGGAATCCCTGAGTGAACTCACCAATGCCATCGCCATGTGCCGCTGTGATGATAAAGCCCTGACCAGAAGGATTCTGCGCAGGGCTGGTCTGCATACCCCGGAACAGATAAAGGCCGGGAAACCGGAGGATAACCATCAATTCCTGGAAAAGCACGGATCAGTGGTGGTCAAGCCGGTCAGAGGGGAACAGGGAGCGGGCATCAGCGTGGATATCCGGGATCCGGACAGCCTGGACAGGGCGTGTAAGGCTGCGTCCAGGATTTGTAATGAAGTAGTAATTGAAAATTATGTTCAGGGCCAGGACCTGCGCATCATTGTAATAGACTTCAAGGTAGTTGCAGCGGCAGTGAGAAAGCCTGCCATGGTGGTGGGAACAGGCAGGCACACCGTAAAACAGCTCATTCAGAAGCAAAGCAGGCGCAGGGCTTCGGCCACAGGCGGAGAGAGCAGGATACCCCTTGACGCAGAAACCAAAAGATGTGTTAAGCAGAAGGGCCATGATCTTGAGGATATACTTGCCGGCGGACATGAACTGGAAGTCCGGAAAACCGCCAATCTGCATACCGGGGGAACCATCCACGACGTTACCGCAGATCTTCACCCGGAACTGAAAAAGGCGGCTCAGGATGCAGCCCGGGCTATTAATATCCCGGTGGTGGGGTTAGATTTCCTGGTTCCCCATGTCAGCGGCCCGGAATATGTAATTATTGAGGCCAATGAGCGTCCCGGACTGGCCAATCATGAACCCCAGCCCACAGCCCGCAGGTATGTTGATCTTCTCTTTCCCCAAACCACGGTATAGATTTTTGACGTGGTTTTTTACCGGCCTTTGAGCATTCTCCAGGACTGCTTTTTTACGGTCTCAGAAGTACTTTTTTGTTTTTAACACCAAAAGAAAAAATAAAATGGAAAAAAAATTATCACTGGATATACATTATCTGCAGCACATCCTGGGAAAACTGCTCAGCATCCCCAGTCCTACCGGCTATACTGACGAAATAGTTTATTTTACCTGCAGGCAGCTGGAAGATATGGGAGTGCCTTATGAGCTGACCAGGCGGGGAGCCATCCGGGGGGATATCAAGGGAGCCATGTCTTCGCCCGACCGCGCTGTTGTCGCTCACCTGGATACTCTGGGGGCAATGATCACCAATCTCAAGCCCAACGGCAGACTGGGCATTACCCCCATCGGAACCTGGTCCAGCAGGTTTGCCGAAGGGGCCAGGGTGAGCATATTTACTGATTCCGGAGTCAGGCGGGGAACTATTCTGCCTCTGAAGGCATCCGGGCATGCCTATGATATTCAGGTGGATACCCAGCCCGTAACCTGGGATCAGGTTGAAATCAGGGTTGACGAAGATGCTCTGAACACAGGAGATCTTGAGGATCTGGGATTTAATGCCGGCGACTGGGTGGCGGTGGATTCTCCTCTGGAAGTCAGCCCCAAGGGATATATCAATGCCAGGCATCTGGACAACAAGGCCGGAGTGGCTATCATATTGACCGCGGTCCAGGCTGTTATGCAAAGCGGGATAAAGCTGCCTGTAGATTGCCATGTTTTATTTACTATTTCCGAAGAGGTAGGTTCAGGAGCTTCAGGGATACTGCACGGAGACGTGGCTGAAATGGTCAGCATTGATAATGCTCCCCTGATTGAAGGGCGCAACCGGTTTGAAAAAGGAGTTACCCTGTGCGTCAAGGACAGCAGCGGCCCCTTTGATTATCACCTGACTCATCTTCTCCTGGACCTCTGCCAGAAAAATAACATCCTCCATCAAAGAGACGTGTTCAGATATTACAAGTGTGACGCGGCTTCAGCCATTGAGGCCGGAAACGACCTGCGTACGGCTCTGGCCTGTTTCGGAGTGGATGCCTCTCACGGCCACGAGCGTTCTCATCTGGCTTCACTGGAAGCATTGGCTCACCTCATGACGCTTTATATGCAAAGCGAGCCGGTGACGGAAAGGGATAAACGGCACCTTGGACCGATAAAAGGATTTACAGAGCAGCCTTTGGCTTCAGCCCTGAAACCCCGGGACCGGACCTGTAAAATCGGACCTGGTAAGGGCCGGGCAGAGAGTTAGCCGGGTTACTTTGATCCTGCCGGAAATGGATTTGTTTTGTGAAGATTCACCGTGGTCTCGGGCCTGCCTTAACAGGTTGTTGAAAATCTCCCAATTGCTGTGTCGCTACAAAAAGTTCAAACTCTTACGTATGTACAAATACGCCGCGACCTTGAACTTTTTTTGCTCCGTGCACTTGGAATTTTTGAACAACCTGTCTAGTAAGGACTTTTTCAACACGCTGTTAAATTCAACAGCTGGTCGTTAACTTATGATGAATAGATATCTATTCTCTTGACTTGACTGTTCACTATTTAAAAAATATCTCCCGGACAGGGCAAAATTCCCAAGATAAAATCTGACTGGCACAGCCGGTCCTTAAGATCAAGTTATTGTAAAATAAATTATGAATATTCAGTTAGTTAGTAAAAACATATTAAGAGGAGCCAAATGAAGCCCAGTAAAACACCTTCCAATATTAAAGAGCCGGTAATCAGCGATAACGCCAGAACTGTTTTGACCAAAAGATACCTGCGAAAAGGGGCTGAGGGCGAACCTCTTGAGGATTTCAAGGGCATGTTCTGGAGAGTCGCCTCCAGCATTGCCAACGAAGAAAAAAAATACAAAAAATCCACATACAAGGCAGATGAGCTGGCCGGCATCTTTTATGAAATGATTGTTGACTATAAGTTTCTTCCCAATTCGCCGACCCTGATGAATGCCGGGACTGAGCTCGGCCAGCTGGCAGCCTGCTTTGTCCTCCCGGTGGGCGACTCCATGGAGGAAATATTCGACGCTATTAAATACGCGGCTCTTATCCATAAATCCGGCGGAGGAACCGGGTTTTCATTTTCCAGGCTGAGGCCTAAAGACAGCCGGGTGGGATCAACCGGAGGCATTGCTTCCGGACCCATTTCTTTTTTAAGAATATTTAATACAGCCACTGAACAGGTGAAACAGGGCGGGACCAGGCGCGGAGCCAATATGGGCATATTGCGTGTTGATCATCCTGATATTATTGATTTTATCCGGGCCAAGGAAAAGGACGGTGATCTGAATAATTTTAACCTGTCTATTGCTTTGACGGAAAAATTCATGCAGGCAGTGGAAAATGACGAAGAATACTCCCTGCTGGCTCCGCATTCCGGCACTGAAAAGGACAGGCTCAGAGCCAGGGAAGTTTTTTCTCTTCTGGTCCATAAGGCCTGGGAGAGCGGAGATCCGGGCATTATTTTTCTGGACCGCATCAACAGGGACAATCCCACCCCAAAGCAGGGAGAGATTGAAAGCACTAATCCCTGCGGAGAGCAGCCCCTGCTACCCTATGAAGCCTGTAATCTTGGTTCCATAAATCTGGATAAGTTTTTTGCTCCGGACGAAGCAGACGGAATTGACTGGGGAGGGTTGAAGGAGACGATTCATTTGTGTGTACGTTTTCTGGATAATGTTATTGATTCTTCGCAGTATCCCCTGGACCGGATCACGGAAATGGTCCGCAAAAACCGGAAGATCGGTCTGGGTGTAATGGGATGGGCTGATCTGCTGTTCCAGCTGGAAATACCTTATGACAGCCATAAGGCCTTGATGCTGGCTGAAAAAATAATGGAATTCATCCATAAGGAATCCAAATCCGCCTCCAAGCTGCTGGCTGAGGAAAGGGGACCATTTCCAGCCTATGACCAGTCGGTTTACGCCAGTCAGAATTATGGACCCTACCGCAACGCCACCACCACCACCATAGCTCCTACCGGGACTCTGTCCATAATAGCTGGATGCTCTTCAGGAGTAGAACCTCTGTTTGCCTTAAGCTTTGTGCGTCAGGTTATGGACGGGGAAAGACTGGTGGAAGTCAATCCTCATCTGGAGGAAGCCCTGAAAAAGGCGCAAAGCCACAGCGTCAAATTAATGGAAGAGATTACCCAGAAAGGCAGCATCAGAGATATGGATTTTCTGGATAAATATCTGCGCGAGGTCTTTGTGACGGCCATGGATATAGACCCGGAATTTCATCTGAAGATGCAGGCTGCCTTCCAGAAATTTACTGATAATGCGGTTTCCAAGACGGTAAATCTCCCCCGGGACGCCACTAAGGAGGATATCTGGTCTATTTACTGGATGGCCTATGAACTGGGATGCAAGGGAGTTACGGTTTACCGGGACGGATGTAAGAATGCCCAGGTGCTTTGTACCGGAGAGGGAGAGCAGGCTTCTGAAAAAGGCCGGGAGGGTGTAAAGCACGTAAAAGAAAGGCCGGAAGTGGTCTACGGATTTACCCAGAAAGTTCGCACAGGTCTTGGTGAGCTGTATCTGACTGTAAATGAAGTGGATGGAAAACCTTTTGAAGTGTTTGCCACCATCGGGCGTTCAGGCAGGTCAATTACGGCCAAGGCTGAAGCCATAGGCCGGCTGGTTTCCCTGGCCCTTCGTTCTGGCGTTGACGTGCGCGATATAGTCGGCCAGATTAAGGGAATCGGCGGAGAGCATCCAGTGTTTCAGAAAAAAGGCCTCTTGCTTTCCATCCCCGACGCAGTGGGCTGGGTTCTGGAAAACAGATATCTGCAGGGAAACAAGGCAGACTCTGATTACGTAAGCCTGCGCAAGCCGGTCTGTCCTGAATGCGGACAGGAGCTGGTTTTTCAGGAGGGGTGCTTTGTCTGCGGAGCATGCGGTTATACCAAATGCGGGTAAGCATTTCAGGATATAAATGATCAATGCCAGGTATCTTTCTCATTCTTTTGGTCGTTACTGGGCCTTGAAGAATATTACTTTTTCCCTGGAAAAAGGGGACTTTCTGTTCCTGACCGGTCCGTCAGGAGCTGGAAAGACCACCCTGATGCGGATTCTGCACGGCAGCCTGCCTGTTCAGCGGGGCAAGGCCGACGTTGCGGATTTTGATCTCAATTCTTTGCCGGCTCGCAGGCTTTACCTGTTGAGACGTCAGGTAGCCATAGTGTTTCAGGATTTCAGGATTCTGCCTGACAGGTCGGTCTGGGATAACGTGGCCCTGCCCCTGGTGGTCCGAGGGATGGTAAAAAAGCAGATTCAGAAAAGGGTCCGGGCTGTACTCAGAGGGCTTCGTCTTGACAAAAAGACATGGTGTCTGTGCAGGGAGATATCCGGAGGTGAACAGCAAAGGGTGGCAGTGGCCAGGGCGGTGGTGGTTAATCCCAAAGTTCTTCTGGCGGATGAACCCACAGGAAATTTGGACAGGCAGCTTTCTGTTCAGCTTCTTGAGGTGTTCAGGCAGTTTCATGTTCACGGCACTACTGTTATTTTTGCCACACATAATGAAGAACTTATCAAGAGCCAGCCGGACGCGAAGATCCTTTCCCTGGAAGAAGGACGCATCACCGGTGCAAACTGGTCCCTGGAGCAAACCGGGATATGAGAATTTTCCGACATCTTCTGGCCCGGGGAGTTGCCAACTTTGCCCATAACAAATGGGCTCAGGTTTTTACCATGAGCGCGGTCACCCTGGTTTCTTTTCTGGCCGGTCTTTTTTTGCTGCTGCTTTTTAATTTCAGTACTGCTGTTGCCACCACCCAGGACAAGCTGCAGTATCAGGTTTACTGGGACAATGACCTGCCCATGGAGGATGTCCGGGCAACCTGGCAGGAAATGGCTGCCTGGGAAATTGAATCCCTGGAGACCTTCACCCCGCAGCAGGCTCTGCAGACTCTGGTGGACTCGATGACCGCCGATTTTGATCCCCGGCATCTGGCCGGATCAAATCCGCTGCCTCCAACAGCCCTTGTTGAAATTTCTCTGAGCAGATCGGACCGGAAAGACCTGGCCAAAGAGACTTTGTACAGGCTGGAACAGTTGCCCGGTGTTGACAGAGTCAGCTACAATCCACTGCAGATGGACATGGCCCGGACATGGCTTAAGATCGCTTCCCGGGTGTTCTGGCCTTTAGTCGGCTTCATGTTTGTTATCACCGGTCTGGTGGTGGCCAATACCCTCAAGCTGAATCAGGTTAACCGCAAGGACGAAGTTGAGATATTGTCCCTGGTGGGGGCAAGTTCCTGGTATATCCAGTTTCCGCTTCTGGTTACAGGCGCTTTGCAGGGACTGCTGGGGGGTGTTTTTTCGGTAATCCTTTTAAAAGGAGTGCATCTGCTGATTAAAGATCTCCTGTATTTTCCTCCTCTCTGGATCAGGATTGAATTTCTTCCGCCCCTGTATGCCGGGTCCCTTGTGGCAGCCCTTGCCGCAGTGGGGATTGTCAGCAGCCTGCTGGCCGGCCGGACTTTTCACGACCATGGCCCGCAATGATCCGGAACCAAGCAGTAAGAAACACCAGATAATCGGAGTTGAATTGGAATCATACAGCCATCACAGTATTGAACTGGAACTTGCAGGGCGGAAATGGCTCATCAGCAGAGCCGGCAATCTTGATGAACTGTGGGAGAACATGACCGGTGAAACATTAGACGCTGAGGATCACATACCATACTGGACAGAAGTCTGGCCCGCCTCAAAGGCATTGGCCGGTCATATAGGCCGCAGCGCCCGGCTTCTTGCCGGTGGGCTGTGTCTGGATATAGGCTGCGGCCTGGGGCTTACCTCGCTGGTGGCAGGCTCAGTGGGTGCCAGGGTGGTGGCCATGGATTTTGAGAAGCCGGCACTGGAATTTGCCCGTCAAAACGCTTCCATTAATAATATCCCTTCCATGTGCTGGGTTCAGACAGACTGGAGAAATCCAGGGTTTGGACCGGGAGTGTTTGATTTTATCTGGGCTGCGGATGTTCTTTATGAGGCCAGATTCTGCGAACCCCTGGCCAGGCTTCTGCGATACTGTCTCAAGGATAACGGCAGAATCTGGATAGCCGATCCTGAAAGAAATGTTTCTGTGAAGGCCTGGGATTATTTTGAAAGAAAAGGCTTTACAATTAAAGAGATCGGCAGGCAGAAAACTGTGGTAGGCTATCACAGCGCCATGGTTCGGTTGATGGAGTTAACAACCAGCTGAGCAGGTGCTTTGCAGACACCGCGTTCAATAAATGATAAACCCTGGAGGATTGGCATGGGTAAGACAATTCGTTTTGGAGTTTCCCTGGACCTGGATTTGTTGACCAGGTTTGATGAACTGTGTGAGGAAAAAAGTTATCAAACCAGGTCTGAAGCGATCAGGGATCTCATCCGGGGAGCCCTGGTTCAAAAACAGTGGGAAGACGATGACCTGGAAACCATCGGAGTGCTTTCACTGGTCTATGACCATCACCAAAGCGATCTCTCTCAGAAGCTGACCGAGATTCAGCACCAGGCCCTGGATGATATTGTAACATCCATGCATATTCACCTGGACCATCATAATTGTCTGGAAGTCCTTATTCTTCGCGGCTCAGGCAAAAGCATCAAAGAGACTTCCCAGAAGTTAACGTCTACCAAGGGAGTCAAGCACGGACGGCTCAATCTGACAACCACCGGCCAGGATATTGCCTGATGCAGGATATTCAGAGCGGTCCTTCAGAGGTTCCCCTGCCCATAGACCGGGTAGGGGTGAAAAACCTTAAGATTCCCCTGGTGGTCCAGGACCGCAGGCAGGGCAGTCAGCACACTATTGCTGATGTTGATTTGTGTGTGGATCTTCCGGCCAGGTTTAAGGGCACCCACATGAGCCGTTTTCTCATGGTCCTTAGTTCCTGGTCCCAGGTATTGAACTATGAAAGTTTCAAAGATCTTTTGTCCAGGGTCCGGCAGAATCTGGAAGCCAAAAAAGCCATTCTGCGCTTTGACTTTCCCTATTTTTATTCCAGGAAGGCCCCGGTAAGCGGACACGAATTTGTGGTTGATTTCAGTTCTTTTCTTCGCGGCGAACTTGACGGTGAAGAAGTCAACATGATCCTCGGGGTTGAAGTTCCGGTAATGACGGTTTGTCCCTGTTCCCTGGCCATCAGCGAAAAAGGGGCACACAGTCAACGGGCCCTGGTAAGGATAAAATGCGGCTTCACCGGACTGCTCTGGCTGGAAGAACTTATTGATATCGCCTCAGAGGCCGGTTCCTCCCCGGTATATCCCCTTCTCAAACGCGAAGATGAAAAATTTGTGACCGAGTACGCCTTTTCCCGGCCGGCGTTTGTAGAAGACGTCGTCAGAAAGGCCGCTTTAAGTCTTGATGCGCATAAGCTGATCAACTGGTATGAAGTGGAGGTGGAAAGCTTTGAATCCATCCACAACCATAGTGCCTACGCCAGGATTTCCAGGCTTTGAGCGGATATCCGGGATTTGATTTTATTTATCTTTGAGGTTATATTCAAAAACTTATTTTTTCAGACCGAAATCCAGATTATTTTTAATTTCCACGCCGGTTACGGCACATAAAGGGAGTTTTTATGGCCAAAAAAGGTATGTCCCCTCAGGAGCTGCGTAAAGAAGCCCTTGAAACCGCAATCACCACTATCGAGAGAAAATACGGACAGGGCTCGGTTATGCGCTTGTCTGATGATGCTCACCAGTCCATTCCTTTTATCCCCACAGGTTCCATTGGCCTGGATCTGTCCCTGGGTCTGGGAGGAATTCCCAGAGGCAGAGTTACTGAAATCTATGGCCCTGAATCATCAGGCAAAACAACTCTGGCTCTGCATATAATCGCTGAAGCCCAGAAAAAGGGGGGCGTGGCTGCGTTTATTGATGCAGAACACGCCCTGGATGTCACTTACGCCCGCAGGCTGGGTGTGAACACTGAAGAACTGCTGATTTCTCAGCCTGATTACGGGGAGCAGGCCCTGGAAATTGCCGATCTTCTGGTCCGCTCGGGCGGGGTGGATGTTATTGTGATTGACTCGGTAGCCGCTCTTATCCCTCAGGCCGAACTTGAAGGAAGTATGGGGGAAACTCAGGTTGGAGGCCAGGCCAGACTCATGTCCCATGCCATGCGTAAATTAACAGGCACTATCCATAAGTCCAAAACCTCCCTGGTATTTATAAACCAGATCCGCATGAAAATAGGAACCATGGGATATGGCAATCCTGAAACTACTTCCGGTGGAAACGCACTGAAATTTTATGCCACCATCCGCATGGATATCAGAAAAATCCAGACCCTTAAGGATAAGGAAGAGGTTGTAGGCAACCGGGTAAGAGTCAAGATAGTAAAAAACAAGGTTGCTCCTCCTTTCCGGGAGACCCAGTTTGATATCCTTTATGGCCTGGGGATTTCCCGCATCGGAGAACTGCTGGACATGGGAGTGGAAAACAAGGTTCTGGATAAGAGCGGGGCATGGTATGCCTATGGTTCAGAAAGGCTTGGCCAGGGCAAGGAGAACGTCAGGTCTTTTCTGCTGGAAAATCCGGAAATAGCCAAAGCCATTGAAAACGATCTTCTGGTTCAGCTGGGAGTTTTAGAGCCTGAGCAGAACACGCAAGCCGAGGCTGACAAGGATTCAAAATAAATCAAGGAGTGTTCCGGTGCTGACCTCTTCCCAGATTAGAGACAGATTTCTGCAATTTTTTCAGGATAACGGGCATACGCTTGTGCCCAGTTCTTCACTGGTGCCGCAAAGTGATCCTACTCTGTTGTTTACCAATGCCGGCATGGTCCAGTTTAAAAAAGTTTTTCTGGGCCGGGAAAAACGCGGATACACCCGGGCGGTGACTGCCCAGAAGTGTCTACGGGTCGGGGGCAAACATAACGATCTGGAAAACGTAGGCAGGACCGCCAGGCATCATACTTTTTTTGAAATGCTGGGCAATTTTTCTTTTGGGGATTACTTTAAGGAAGAGGCCATTGATCTGGCCTGGAGGTTTTTAACCCGGGAAATGGGACTGGACCGGGGGAAACTGTTTATTACCATTTTTCTGGACGATGATGAAGCCATGGAACTCTGGAAACAGACAGCTGGAGTTCCCGGGGAAAAGATAATCCGCCTGGGAGAAAAGGATAATTTCTGGTCCATGGGAGATACCGGACCATGCGGGCCATGCTCCGAGATACTTTATGATCAGGGAGAGGCCATGTCCTGCGGGCCTGACTGCGCAATCGGGGTTTGCGACTGTGACCGTTATCTGGAAATCTGGAATCTGGTGTTCATGCAGTTCGACCGGGATGAACAGGGCAATCTTAACCCTTTGCCCAGACCAAGCATTGATACGGGCATGGGGCTGGAGAGGATAAGCGCGGTATGTCAGGGCGTTTTCTCAAATTATGACACAGACCTGTTTCAGCGTTTGATTAAATATACGTCCAGCCTGGCCGGGGTTTCTTATGGCGCCGAAGAAGACCGGGACGTCGCCTTGAGGGTGATAGCTGATCATTCCCGGGCTTCAGCATTTATGATTGCCGATGGAATGCTTCCTTCCAATGAAGGCCGGGGATACATCCTGAGAAGGCTTATCCGCAGGGCTTACAGGTTCGGCCGAACCCTGGGAATGGATGATCCTTTTCTGTACATGGTTTCTGAACAGGTGGTCCAGGCAATGAAGGACGCTTATCCGGAACTTGAAGAATCAAAACAGTTCATGGCCAAAGTGATTAAACAGGAAGAGGAGCGTTTTGCCGGGACTCTGGAAAAAGGCCTTATTCTGCTCAAAGAAGAGATGGACAGACTTGAGAGTGCTGAAACAGGGGTGATTCCCGGAGAGGTGGCCTTCAAGCTTTACGATACTTATGGGTTCCCCCTGGATATTGTCAATGATATTGCCGAGAAAAAGGGTTTTGGCGTGGATGAAGAGGGTTACCGCGCCCTAATGGAAGAGCAGAGAAAAAGAGCCAAAGCCGCCTGGAAAGGAGAGGACAGCGATAATCTGTTTGATTATTTGAACCGGGCGGCAGCCGATGGTTTCCAGGTTGATTTTGTGGGATATGACAAGCTTAGCTCCAAGGGCAGGATCAGTTTTCTGCTGGACGCCACGGGACAGCCCCGGCAAGAACTTGAGCAGGGCGGGCAGGGATGGCTGGTTTCAACCATTACTCCTTTTTACGGGGAGTCAGGCGGTCAGACCGGAGATCAGGGACGCATTGTTTCCGTGACAGGGCAGGCCGGGGTCAAAGATACCCAGAAACCTTTTCCGGGAATCATTGTCCACCGGATTGAAATGACCTCGGGCAGGCTGTCTCTGGACCAGGAAATAGAGCTTTTAGTTGATGACGGCAAGAGAGTGTCTATTGCCAGAAATCACACCGCTACCCATCTTTTGCATTCAGCTTTGCGAAATGAGCTTGGTGAGCATGTTCGTCAGGCCGGGTCCCTGGTAGATGAAAACCGGCTCCGTTTTGATTTCACTCATATCAAACCTCTGAAAAAAGAAGACCTGGGCCGGATCGAGGAAAGGATAAATTCATATATACTTTCTGATATTCAGGTGAAGACCATGGAAATGGAGCATGAACAGGCAGTGGAAAAAGGAGCCCTGGCCCTTTTTGGAGAAAAGTACGCGGACCAGGTCAGGGTGGTTGCCCTGGGAGATGTTTCCATGGAGCTTTGCGGGGGGACGCATCTCAGATCAACCGGGCAGATGGGAAGTTTCTGTATTGTAAGCGAAGGAGCAGTGGCGGCCGGAGTGCGCAGAATCGAGGCCTTTACCGGCTGGCAGGCCCTGAGGTTCTGGCAGGATAAACGCGCCAGTGTGGAGTCTCTTCAGGAGGCTCTTAAAGTCGGGTCAGAGCAATTGCTGGATAAGGTCACCAGCCTTCAGGATCAGTTAAAAAGTGCTTTAAAAGAAAACAAGCACCTCAAGAGCAGACTTTCTTCGGGTACAGGCAGTGAACTTGCCGCATCGGCCAGGAAAATTTCCGGGATAAATTTTATTGCCCAAAAACTGGACGATGCCGATATGAACGGCCTTAGAAAGCTTATGGATGATATCCGGTCCAGGGTAACATCCGGGGTTGTTCTTCTTGCTTCCCAGAAAAACTCTAAACCCATGCTCCTTCTTTTTGTAAGCAAAGACCTGCATGAAAGACTTACCGCCCCGCAACTGATCAAGGATATCGCGGTACACATCAAGGGCAGCGGAGGCGGCAGGCCTGATCTTGCCCAGGCAGGCGGGTCAGATGTCAGCGGCCTGGACAGGGCCATGGCCAGGCTGGAGGAGATTCTTAAGGAGATGGGCGAGCCGGAATAATTTTTTTATTGCCTGATAATCAGCTAGACAGCCATATTAAGCATGGGGTGTGAATAGTCCAGAGGAATCCTGGCTTGTGCGGCGTAAGCAGTGGCTGCTGATTTTGGATGATGGGATCCGTAATTCTGGCCGGCTTTATAGCTGGTTAGGGATTTAATTTCCCGGGCTTCGCGCATTTCATGAACAAATGTTCGGGAAGTTTTATTGCCGGGTTGAACATGAATATCCTCGGTCTGGTACTCTATTCCCAGATTTTTCCATCTAAAGCCGGTGCTTTTCTGTACGGAAGTGACTTTTGATACCTCGTGCCTGTGTATTGACCCGGAAGTTTTGTTTTCCACCCGGGCATACTGCTGGACAGGGTTCTGGAATGAGGAGCTGGTAATCAGAGTCATGATCCTGTAAATAAAAGTTGGTTGAACTGGATTTATTTTATAACTATTTTTTTGCTCCAGGCAAGCATTTTTTGGCTGGAGCCCGGGATTTATCAGAAAGACATGATTAATACAATACTTCATAAAAGAATTCTTATTCCGCAAAAGGTCAGCGAGATGACCATTTTTGCACCGCATATCGCCAGAAATGCCCGCCCCGGCAACTTCGTGGTGCTGAGGCTTACGGAAAAAGGAGAACGCATTCCCCTGACCATCGCGGACAAAGATCCTGAGAAAGGCACGATTGTTATTGTCTATCTGGTGGTGGGCAAAACCTCGGCCCTGCTGGATACTTTTGATGAAGGGGATATGATTCTGGATTTATGCGGGCCTCTGGGCAAATCAACTGAAATAAAGCGGCAGGGAGAAGTCGTGTGTGTGGGTGGAGGTACCGGTATCGCGGCCATGCACCATATTGCCAAGGGAAATTCTCAAGCCGGCAATGAGGTGACCTCCATAATCGGAGCCAGAAGCCGGGATCTTCTTTTGTTCAGGCCTGAGCTGGAAAAGATATCTGCAAGAGTGCTGGTGGCAACTGATGACGGAACCGAGGGGCACAAAGGTTTTGTGACCGAGGTTCTGGAAAAGTATCTCCAGGAAAACACTGCGGTTCAGGAAGTGGTGGCAGTAGGGCCGGTGCCCATGATGAAAGCGGTAGCCCGGGTTACCGAGCCCTTTGAGGTCAGAACAGTGGTCAGTCTTAATTCCATTATGATCGACGGCATGGGCATGTGCGGGGCCTGCAGGGTAAGCATCGGCGGAGAAACCCGTTTCGCGTGCGTTGATGGTCCTGAATTCGATGCTTCCCAGGTGGATTTTGATGAGCTCATGAACAGGCTGGCGGCCTACAAGGACCAGGAACAATTATCAATGGAAATGTTTAATAAGGGCAAGGGCTCATGACCAAAAAGAAAAAAGCCAGGATTAAACCCAGAACAGCCATGCCCGTGCTTGACCCGGAAAAGAGAGGGCGGATTTTTTCCGAGGTCGCCCTGGGGTATCAGGCCGGCGAAGCAGTTTCCGAGGCCAGAAGGTGTCTGCAATGTAAAAAACCCACCTGTCAGAAGGGCTGTCCGGTGGAAGTGGACTGCAAGTCATTTATCCGTCTGGTGGCTGAAGAGAATTTTCAGGAAGCTTTCAGGGTAATCAAGGATACCAACAGTCTTCCGGCTGTCTGTGGCCGGGTCTGCCCTCAGGAAAATCAGTGCGAAGGGGCCTGCAAACTGCGGCCTACTGGTGAGCCCATTGCCATTGGCAGGCTGGAGAGGTTTGTGGCGGACAATTTTTACGCCCGGAATTCCTGTGAAGAAGAAACAGGTTTTCTGGAGTGTCAGCTTCCTGATGAAAACCTCAAAGTGGCTGCTCTGGGTTCAGGACCCAGCAGCCTGACCCTGGCAGGATACCTGGCAGCCAGGGGAATCAAGGTGACAATTTTTGAGGCCCTTCATTCACCGGGCGGAGTTCTGATGTACGGCATTCCTGAATTCAGACTGCCCAAATCAGTGGTCAAAAGAGAAGTGGACTCCCTGGAAGATATGGGAGTTGATTTCAGGTGCAATTATGTGGGCGGTATGAGTGTTACTGTCAAAGACCTGTTTCAGGAAGGCTACAAGGCCGTATTCATTGGGGTTGGAGCCGGGCTTCCCCGTTTTATGGGTCTGGAAGGGGAAAATCTGGTGGGGGTCTATTCAGCAAATGAGTACCTGACCAGGATTAATCTGATGCACGCTTATAAATTTCCTGAATATGATACTCCGGCCCCCAGAGGCAATAATGTGGTGGTTATCGGCGGGGGCAACGTGGCCATGGACGCGGCCAGAACAGCTTACAGGCAGGGCGCGTCCAGTGTGCGGGTGGTTTATCGCCGCACCAAGGGTGAAATGCCGGCGCGTGTGGAAGAGCTGGAACACGCCCTGGAGGAAGGCATAGAGCTGGAAATACTGTCTTCGCCTCTTTCCTTTTCCGCCGATGAAAAAGGAAGACTCAGCAAAGTCCTTCTGCAGAAAATGGAACTGGGCAAGCCTGATTCCAGCGGCCGCAGAAGACCGGTTCCCGTACAGGGGGAAACTTTCGAGCTGAAAACGGATCTGGCCATAATGGCCGTAGGAACCAGAGCGAACAAGGTACTGACTCAGGTTACTCCTGAGCTGAGATTAAATAAATGGGGAAATATTGAAGTTGATCCAGTTACAGGAGAAACCAGTATGCCCATGGTCTTTGCGGGCGGAGATATTGTCACCGGAGCAGCCACCGTGGTTGAGGCCATGGGCGCCGGCAGATTTGCCGCCAAAGAGATACTTAAAAGGTTAAAAGAATCATGACACAGGTTATAGGAGTAAAATTCCGGGACCAGGGCCAGGTATACTATTTTCAGTCCAGCCCTTTTGTGGTGGAAAAGGGAGGCTCGGTCATAGTCAAGACCGAGGAAGGTCTGGGACTGGCCAGGGTGGTCCTGGTCAGGGACAGTCTGCCCGAGGGCTTTACCCAGGAACAGCTGAAACCGATTTTCAGACTGGCCAATGAAGAAGATCTGAGCAGCCAGAAAGAAAATTACGCCCTGCTCCAGGAAGCCTTTAAATACTGTCGCGAGCGCATCAAAGAGCGTAACCTGGACATGAAGCTGGTGGATGTGGAAGTATATTTCGACCGCAGCAAGATAATCTTTTATTTTACAGCGCCCGGCAGGGTTGATTTCAGGGATCTGGTCAAGGATATGGTCAAGATCTACAAGACCAGGATCGAACTTCGTCAGATCGGGGTGCGCCATGAAACCCAGATGATAGGAGGCCTGGGCAATTGCGGTCAGGTTTGCTGCTGCCGCAAATTCATGCGTCATTTTGATCCTGTAACCATTAAAATGGCTAAAGATCAGAATCTTTTTTTAAATCCAGCCAAAATCTCCGGAATTTGCGGACGCCTGCTCTGTTGTCTTAACTTTGAGCAGGAAAACTATGCCCGGTTTCAGCGCAAAACACCAAAACTTGGTAAGCGTTTTAAAACGGATCAGGGATATTTACGGGTGATAAGAGCCAACCTTTTCAGGGATTCTCTGACTGTTCTGAATGAGGACGGAGTTGAAAAAGAGATACCTCTATCTGAATGGAACGAAATAATTAAAAAACAGACCAGAAGTAAAGAAGCCAAATAACAGGAGACTCTCAATTTGAACCCTTTTTTTATTTCCACCCCCATTTATTACGTTAACGCCAAGCCTCATCTGGGGCATGCCTATACGACCATAATAGCCGACAGCGTCAACAGACTGCACAAGCTGCAGAACCGCCCCACTTTTTTTCTCACCGGCACAGATGAGCATGGGGATAAGATTGTGGAAGCAGCTGAAAAGAATAATCTAAGCCCCAGTCAGTATGTTGACCGGATCAGTTTATTATTCAGAGAGACCTGGCCGCGGCTGGAAGTGGAGCCTGACAGATTTGTGCGGACTACCGATACTGAACATAAAAAATGCGTGCAGAAAATATTGCAGAAGGTTTATGACAACGGGGATATTTATTTTGGAGAGTATGGCGGGCATTATTGTTATGGGTGCGAACGTTTTTATACGGAAAAAGAACTAAAGGACGGACTTTGTCCGGATCATCTGGAAAAGCCCGCCTTTATCCAGGAAAAAAACTATTTTTTCCGTATGACCAAATATTTAAAGCCCCTTAAGGAACATATCCGGAACAATCCGGATTTTATAAGGCCGGAAAGATACCGCAACGAAGTCCTGGGCATGCTGGGCGAAGAACTGACTGATCTGTGCATTTCACGCCCTAAGAAGAGGCTTACCTGGGGCATAGAACTGCCTTTTGATCAAGAATACGTAACTTATGTCTGGTTTGACGCGTTGATAAACTATATTTCCGCGCTGGGCTGGCCTGACGGAGCTGATTACAAAAAATACTGGGGCGGAGCGCATCATCTGGTGGCCAAGGATATCCTCAAACCCCACGGAGTTTTCTGGCCGACCATGCTTATGGCCGCAGGCATTCCCCTTTTCAGGAGTCTGCGCGTTCACGGCTACTGGACTATAAAGGAAACCAAAATGTCCAAGAGCCTGGGAAATGTGGTGGAGCCCATGTCCATGAAGGATAAATACGGAGTCTCCGCTTTCAGATATTTTCTTTTGAGGGAAATGCAGTTCGGCCTGGACTCTTCTTTTTCCGAAGAAGCCCTGGTGGGCAGGCTGAACTCTGATCTGGCCAATGATCTGGGCAATCTGTCCAACCGGGTCCTGGCCATGACCCATAAATATTTCCAGGGGCAGGTTCCGGTTATGGGAGATATTCAGGAAACAGATCAGGAAACCCTTGATCTGGGCCGGCATTGCCTCAGGGAATACGTCAGGCTTTTTGAGGATTTTGATTTTGCCAAGGCCCTGGCCCGGCTGTGGGTATTGGTCAGCCACCTTAATAAGTATGTTGATCAAAGCGCTCCCTGGGTTCTTTATAAAAAGAAAAATACGCAGCGTTTGCAGACCGTAATGTATATTCTTCTGGAAGGACTTCGCAAGATTGCCCTGCATCTCTGGCCGGTTATGCCCGGATCCGCTGAAAAGATGCTCGGCCAGCTCGGAGTCCGGTTTAATCCGGAAGCGGTTGACCTGGCTGCGGAAGCTGATCACTGGCAGGGTTTGCCTCCGGGAATCATGGTGGCCCCCAAATCCAACCTTTTCCCCAGGGTTGAAGTGAAACAGGAAGAATCTGGAAATGATAAGGCCGGGCAAAGCAGGGCAGAGAAAAAGGACAAAACCCCGGAGATACAGTTTGAGGATTTTCAGAAGCTTCAGATGGTCACCGGAAAAATTATTGAAGCCGCAAAGGTGGAAGGTGCAGACAAGCTTTTCAGACTCAGGGTGGAGATCGGTGAAGACTCGCCCAGGCAGATCGTAGCCGGGCTGGCGGAATTTTTTGCTGCAAATGAACTGGAAGGCCGGGAGGTCGTGGTGCTGGCCAATCTTGCACCCAAAAAAATCCGAGGGGTTATGTCCCAGGGCATGGTTCTGGCGGTGCGCCAGGGCAGACAGATGTCTCTTCTAAAGGCTGATCCCGGAACTGAGCCAGGCAACAGAGTCAGCTAAAGTTTCTTTTCAGAGAAAAAAAGCATATCCAGAAATAACGGAGCCAGGGCTGCTGTTTCCCAGCGAAGGACCCTGGGCCCCAGGCTAAGTGAAGTAAATCCGGCTCTGGTCAGAGAGTCTACTTCTTCTCCGGCCAGCCCGCCTTCCGGTCCCACCACTATGATTTTTTCTTCTGGTCTGTGCTGCTGGTAATAATCCATAAGCATGGCTTGATCTTCTTCTTCCCAGAGAAGAATTCTGGAATCCAGAGATCTGGAACAATGAACCAGTTCATCCACTCCGCCGTGTACGAACTCAAGCCCGGGAAGCCAAGGGTTCTCACATTGCTTGGCCCCGGCGATCATCTTGGCCTGCCAGTTGTCCTGGACGGCATCCCTGGTCCGGCCCTGACTGTGCCTGGCCTGCCATAAAATAATCTTCCAGACTCCCAGTTCAACAGCTTTTTCCAGAAGCCAGGAGCGCCTGAAGCTTTTGTTCCATGCCAGCGCCAGGTATACTTTGCTTAAAGGTTCAGGCCAGGACCGGGTTTCTTCCACAGATAAGGAGACCTGTCTTTTCGTAATCTCCTGAACAGTAAACACGCCGGTCAGGCCCTGACCGTTAATGAGCCTGATCTTTTGACCGGGCTTTACGCGCAGAACTCTGGCCAGGTGATGAGCCTCCCCGCCGCTAAGGCTGAAAGGCTCCTGCCATTTGTCAGGCTCAAGATAAAAAGTATTTATTTTATGGTACATAGCCCTCAAAAACATGCCTGCTCAAGGCTTGCCCGATTTTTTACTGCCCGGACAATCCGGATGTATTTATCCTGGCTGTGCCCTGGTAAAAGGGTGGACTGGCTTTTTCGGCCTTAAGCAGTACCTTGCCCCTTTGGATGAAGAATTCCGTAAGATCAGGGTCTTGCCGGTCTATATAGGCAAAGGCCAGGCAATGCCCCAGGGAGGGGGCAAAAGAACCGCTGGTGACCACTCCTGTCGGCCGGTCCCGGGCGAGTATTTTGTCTCCGGCTCTGGGGGTCCTTCGTCCTTCAATGCTAAGGCCGATGAGACGCTCTTTCACGGAAAAGGCCCGGTCTTTACCCAGATAGCGGGCCTTTGATTTTAAGACAAATTCATAGCCGGCTTCGGCCGGAGTATGGTGCTGGTCCAGGTCCTGTCCGTAAAGAGGAAGGCCTGCTTCCAGACGCAGGGTATCTCTTGCTCCCAGTCCGGCAGGTTTGACTCTTTCATCCGCGAGGATCATTTCCCAGACCTCCCTGACCCTGTCCCAGGGTATATAGAGCTCATAGCCCAGTTCGCCGGTATACCCGGTTCGGCTGACCAGAATATCCTGACCGGCCATGGCGGTCTGGCGGAAATGGAAGTATTTCAGATCACCCCATTTTTCATTGGTTATTTTTTCCAGTACACTTAATGATTCCGGGCCCTGCAGATCCAGTTTGCCGGTTTGCATGGTCTGGTCCATGACTTTGATCCCGGAGGAAAGATTGTCTTTAAGGTGCTTTAGATCATCCTGTTTCTGGGAGGCGTTGACTACCAGCAAAAACTTATCCTTTTGCAGGGGATAGATAATCAGGTCGTCCAGAATGCCTCCGGAAGGGTTGAGGATAAACCCGTAGGAGCACTTTCCGGGCAGGGCATTGTCCAGATCGTGGGTGACCAGCCTGCCCAGTTCCATAGCTGCGTTTTGGCCGGTGACCAGGAGTTCTCCCATGTGACAGATGTCGAACAGAGATGCCCTTGACCGGGTATGGATGTGCTCGGCTATTATCCCCTGATATTGAATGGGCATTTCCCACCCGGCAAAAGGCCCCATTCTGGCATTGAGTCTTTTGTGGTCTTGTGAAAGTGGAGTTTTAATATGATCCATAGATGTTCCTAAGTTGAGAAGTGTCTTTCCAGTTTGATTTTCCTGATGGATTTTAGTTCATCCAGACAGGACACCATGCGGCCGTAATGTTTTCTTATTTTCTGACCATAGGCAGTCAGATCCTCGGGTTTTTTATTCTTTATATATGTGGAAATGAGGTATCTGTCATTGGAAATCTTTTCCACCATGTAAATGATCCTGGCTACAATATCGTCAAAATAATCGACAAGTTCAAACCTGAGCTCACCAAGCAGGGCGTTGACGTGCTCAAGCATGTGTAAATAGTTGATTTTTTTCCCGGAATATCTTTTTTCAAAAAGGTCTTGTAGCGTCTTGATTTTTCTGGCCTGACGCAGGTAGCTGTATTTATTCCATACTTCCTGGTACAGCTTATACATATTATTAAATTTTTCATAATTATCCGGATTCAGCAGGAAGTTGTCCAGAACTTTGATTACCTCGGCATAGAAGTCGTCAGAATAACCGATAATTCTTCTCTGGTGTTTACTTAGCCAGGAAAAAAGGAATTTGAGGCGTTTTTCATAAGTGTCGGTGTTTTCAATGATTTCCCTTCGGTATTTGATTCTGCCGGTATATTCACCTTTAACGATATCATTGAGGATAAGGGTCATGTAGGAGGTGTCATTGATGATATTCAGATTGGAATATATTTCCCCGGTGACAGGATGAATGACTTCCTGGCGGTAAACAGACAGGGCTCTGTCTTCCCGGACATTGTCCGGGTCATATTTGTGTTGTTTGTATTTAACCCTTAAGATAACCACTTTTTTGCTTTTATCGACAAAGCAATTATTGTCTCTTAAAAAATTGAGAGTATCTTTTTTCTTGGTTTCAACCCGAACCAGGGCCAGTTTTTCCACGGCGGGATAGGAGTGCTGCTCTCCTGTGGAGTAAAAGGTGGTAATGGTCCGGTCTGTCTGACCCAGGGCGCGGATAAGGAAGTGTTCTCCTGTCTTGAAAAGCTTCCGGGAAAACAGGGCCGCGGAAGTTCTGCGCTCCGAGACCACGGGATATCCATAAAGTTCCATAAGGAACTGGTACACAAAACCGCGGTTCAGCCTGTATTTAAGATTGTCGTTGGGTTTAAATTTTTTGATTTTAAGCCCGAATCTTTTAAGCTCCGGGTCCAGGTCAGAGGGGAAGGAACCATATATGCCTGCAAGATAGAATTCATTCCTGGTATTCATGCCCAGAACATGGCCCCGGTCCATATTTAAGAGGAAGTCCATAACTTCAGGATAGTTGGTGAGCTTTGAAACGTCTTTTCCGGAAAAAGACTCTTTGAATGGATCCTGGAGGTTTTTGGGCAGTCTGCTTTGGAATGATCCCACGTTGCTCTGATGAATAGGTTCAAGCAAGGGGCATGAAGCTCCCTTTTGTCCGGGGGTTTCCTCCCAGCAGTTATGGATTATATCAAACTGAAATATTTCATTGAAATAGTCTATGGGTCGGTTAAAGGCCACCAGGCTGAATCCGGGTAAATTTTCATATTCATAAAGATCGGATTCAAAGGAAGGCAAAAGTTCCCGGGCCTCAACAACGGGATAGTTTCTGGTTTCCAGAAATGGTTTGATCAGGCACTGTTTTATATGGATTGTATCCAGGTATTTTTTCAGGCTGAAGATATTGTTGATTTTGAAATTTGGAATAGGTAGTCTTTTATCTGTCCAATCATAAGACTGTGACCCGGTAAAATAATCAACCCATTTTTTCATTAATGTTTCCTGAGTAATATGTGTTTTTCTAATGTCCTCTTATTAAGATAAATTTTTACATATTTTTTAAAAAATATCAATTTAAAGGTTGATTTGACACAGGATTGATCAGCTTTATGCTTTCATCCGGAAAGAATCTTTCCGGTTCTGCCGGTAGAGACCGGCCGGACCAAAAGTCAAAATGCTGAATAAATACTTTTTTATTTGCAAGTTTAATATATTACCAGAAATTCAGGATGCCGGATATGCAAAAGATCGACAAATGTCCCAAAGCTGAGGATAATGCAAAGTACTGCACCTGCACATATTTGTCCTGTCCAAGGCACGGACTGTGTTGCGAATGTCTTCATTACCACCGTGAGCGCAGAGAAATTCCCGCCTGTTATTTCACTCAGGAGGAAGAAAGAACATATAACCGGTCCATAGAATTTTATTGTCAAAGAAGGACTTAGCAGGCATAGTAATGTACAGGCGCGGAGTTTCCCGGGCACTGGAAAAATTTTTATCAGGATCAAACTGCTATTTAAGTGATGTACGGAAATAACTGGTTGGACAGAATACTCGGGCTGGTATGCAGCGTATTTGACGGATATTCCGCTGTCCTTTTTCTTGAGGGCGGGAAAGAGGATTATTTCCTGGCGTCATGTTTCAGCCTGGGCGACAGCATTAAGCCGGATACCATTGTCAAGCCAGGAGCCGGGCTGGTGGGCTGGATAATAAAAAACAGCAAACCCCTTCTTATCAATAAATTTGATCGTAACGTAGGTTGTCTGGGCTATTATCCCGCAGAAGGAGAGTCAAAAATCAAGGCCTTCATGGGGACTCATCTTCCCGGAGGCGGCGGGGTTTTGTGCATAGACAGCAAGAAGACCTACTCTTTCAGTGACAAAGACCAGAAAATACTTTATCAGTTCGGACAGTTGATAGAGGATATCCGGACAGGAATATGCAAGGCGGACAACAGTGCCAGAAGTATGGATTACTACAAATATCTGACTCTGGTGCACAGTCTCAGGGCAAAATTTCCTAAATGGCGTATTTTTCTGGAAAAACTCCTGGACATCCTGTCTCAGGCAACCGGATTTCATTATTGTTTCATGGCTGCCAGGGACGAAGTCGGCCAGGGATATTTTGTAGAAGGTCTCAGCAGGGACTTTTTGCCGGAGGTGGATTTTTCGGTCCATAAGTTTAAGATGGACTCTGGACTGGTGGGCTGGGTATTTAAACACGGGACATCTGTTTTTTCCGGACAGCAGGATGGACCTGCCGGTCTGCCTTTGTTCGGAAAGGAATTTTCATCACTGCATTTTAAATCGGTTATATGTCTTCCCCTGGTTGTCCACCGCAAAACCAGAGGAGTCCTGGTTATGGCGGATTCCGGATCTATTTATATTGATGGTGAGATGAAGATGTTTGTGCAGATGATCGGCGATTATCTAGGGCTGTTCCTTGAAAATCTGTACCTTAAGAGCCGTACCCGGCAGTAATCTGCTTAGTAAGCACTTTCCCGATACGTTGCGATAATTATTGTCTGCAAACAACAAATTTCAAACTGAAGATCACTGGGGCGAATGATGTTTTATAAAAAATTGTTTGGTTTCATGAGCAAGAGCATAGCTATGGATCTGGGAACAGCTAATACCCTGATTTACACCCAGAAGCACGGAGTGGTCCTTAACGAGCCTTCAGTGGTTGCCCTGGATTCCCGTGACGGAAAAGTGCTTGCCGTGGGCCGGGAAGCCAAAGAATTTCTGGGAAGAACTCCGCAGAAGATAGTGGCCATAAGACCGCTTAAAGATGGCGTGATTGCTGATTTTGAGGTGACCAATGCCATGATAACTTTTTTTATCAAAAAGATTATCAAGGGAATGACTCTGGTTAAACCCAGGATTGTTATCTGCGTGCCTACCGGAATTACCCAGGTTGAAAAAAGGGCGGTTATTGAGTCAGGGCTGCAATCCGGAGCAAGAGAGGTCAAGCTGGTGGAAGAGCCCATGAGTGCTGCCATTGGAGCTCAGATGCCCATAGAAGAGCCAGTGGGCAACCTGGTTGTGGATATCGGGGGAGGAACTACAGAAGTAGCGGTTATATCTCTTTCCGCAGTGGCTTACTCGGAATCAGTTCGTATCGCCGGAGACGAGATGAATGAAGCTATTCAGCGATATATGCAGGATCAGCATCAGCTGCTTATAGGCGAGAACATGGCTGAAAGGGTGAAGATGGCTATTGGGACGGCTGTTCCCATGGATGAGACATTCAGCTTTAATGTAATGGGGAAAAATATAGTCAATGGTAATCCCAAGTCAATCTCTGTCAGCGATGCTGAAATTAGAGAGGCCATAAGTGAGCCTGTCAACGCCATTGTGCTGGCAGTAAGAACGGCTGTGGAAAAAACCCCGCCCGAACTGGTGGCGGACATTGCTGATAACGGCCTCCTGCTTGCCGGAGGAGGCGCTCTGCTCAAGGGCCTGGACAGGTTGATCAGTCGCAAGGTTCAGGTCGCAGTGCGCATTGATGATGATCCACTGACCACGGTGGTTAGAGGGGCGGGCCTGACTCTTGGCAATGAAAAAAGGTACGAAGGGGTTTATATAAATTAGGGCCTGTCTGCGCCGGCAGATCAATGCTCGCCACAGAATAAAAATCCGGTCAAAATTTTGCAAACAAAAGCCGTCTTCTCCAGAAATAAACCAGTTCAGGGGTAAGGATGTCCGGAAACTCCAGAACCAGTGCCTCCATATCATTCTGATTCAGGAAGGTAATCTCTTCCACTTCTCCGGACACAGGAACAGGAGAGGTGTGAATCTTTCCCCCACTAAAAAGATAGATAAATTCAAAATTAGTCTCTGCTGTCGCGTTTATTGTGGTCAGATGCCTGATTCGCCATGGCGGTACTTCCACTCCCAGCTGTTTTCTTAGCTTTGCGCAGGCTGCGTCAACTGCTGATTCTCCGGCAGGCACATGCCCGGTAGCAGGCAGATCCCACCGACCAGGATAAATTCTTTTAGAACCATGTCTTTTCTGAATAAGGAGCCGGTTTTGGTCATCATAGATCAGCACCAGAACAGAGCGGTGGTAGAGCCCCTGCTGATGGGCTTCCTTTCGTGATAAAACCCCCAGGGGCTGATTGCATGAATCTACTATTTCGATGAATTCGGGGAAGGATGGTTGTTTCAGGGAATTTCTGGTGATCATCTGATTTTTTGCTGTCCATTACGCATTATTGAAACTCATCTACAGTTATGCTGAGAACTATTCAACCATGAAAATCTTTTCATATCAGGTTTTGCCCATAGAAGACAAAAATCTCCCTGAGCTGGTGTCCCTGGAGCGGCAATGTTTTGCCCAGCCCTGGAGCGTTGATCAGTACCGCCGGTTTACAGGCCTTGATCATTTCAAAATTCTGGGTGTGTTTGAACACGGCGAGCTTCGTTCTTACATTTCCTTTTACTTTATGCCGGAGGAAGCAGAAATTATTAACCTGGGAGTCCACCCGGAATGCCGTAAAAGAGGTATGGCTACCAGCCTGGTCCGCAGTGCTGTGGAGCTTTGCCGCAAAGCCGAACTCAAAAGTATTTTTCTGGAGGTAAGGCCATCCAATGTTGCGGCTTTGAATCTTTACCAGAGATTTGGATTTAAAGAGATGGCCATCCGGAAAAATTATTACCCGGACAATATGGAAGATGCCCTGGTATTGCAACTGGACCTTACATTTTCAGTTAAAGCAGCATCCTGAACAACCCGGAGGATCTTTGGTCCAGACGCTTAAGTCCCAGGGACCTGGCCTGATTTTTCAGGTCCGTGATTACAGAACCCGGTCTCATTCTCCAGCCTGTTGACCCGGCATTGTCTTGGACAAAGGGTACAGTCCCGGGCCAGGTCTTCCAGTTCTTCAATTTTTCTTTTCAGAAGCCTGTTTCTTGGGGCGGTAAGGTATGCTGCCTTCATAGGGATTCCATTTTTTAAGTGTTGTGTTCATAATAGGTCATAAAATTCAGATGACAAGAGTTGAACAATAAATCCGGGAATCTGTCAGACTGCCTGGCAGCAATAAAATGAATTCATGACTTCATTGCCGGCAGATGGACCGGGTCAGCAGTCTTTGGTGGACTTTTTATAAAACTTGTGTTTAGGCCAGCTAAAAGGCATTATGCAGAAGGTTTATTATTACCATAACCCAATTATTTAAGGAGCATATTGCTCCACTTACCTTGTTTATCGGCCGTTAGCAGAAGAAAAAATGAAAAGTTTGTATTTTTTTATTAATTTCATCTAATTGTTTAGGAGGATAGAGCCATGTTTGTTGGTCTGAAAATGTTAAAGGATTTTGCCGCTATTACTCCTGATACCCTGATGATGGAGGCTGACAGAATTCTGAGCGAAACCAGGTCGTGGATGCTCATGGTGGTCCAGGATGACAGGTTTGTCGGGGCGGTGTTAAAAGAAGACGTGCGCAGTTCCCTGCCCTCTCCGGCCACCACGTTAAGCAGGCACGAGCTCAACTACCTCCTGAACAAGTTGACCGTGAGCAAGATTATCCGGAAAGATATCCCCACGGTCATGCCTGAGGCTGAAATAGAAGTCGCGGCTAAAATCATGTTCGATCATAATCTGTCCGGTCTTCCCGTGCTTGATTCCACAGGCAGGCTGGTGGGCAACATCAATCGCAATATCATGCTGGAAGTTCTGGTGGAAGAGATGGGTCTGGCCCAGGGCGGCGCAAGGATAGTTTTTGAAATCCAGGACCGTAAAGGTGTCATTGCCGAGGTATCCAGCCTGATATTCAACATGGGGATCAGTATTATCTCAACAGCCACCTTTTTTCATAATGACAGCAGGATGGTGGTTTTCCGGGTTCAGACCGAGGACCAGGGGCCGATTGTCAAGGAGCTGGTGAAACTGGGTTATAAAGTAGTCGGGCCTGAAGATTTCAGGTCGGAATGGAGTCTGTAAAAATGGCTCTTCTGGAAGTCCGGGACGTAACCCTGACATTTAAAGGCATTGCCGCGCTTATGGATGTGGGCTTTACTGTTGGCACTGGCCAGGTTGTCTCTCTTATCGGACCTAACGGAGCCGGAAAAACCAGTATGCTTAACTGCATCAGCGGCCGGTATCATCCTGACAGCGGTTTGATTAATCTGCACGGCAAAGATATCCTGACTCTTCCTGCCCATTCCAGGCTGGGTTCGGGGCTGTCCAGGACTTTTCAGAACATTGCCCTGTTTAAGGGCATGAGTGTCCTGGATAATCTTATGGTGGGCCGGCACAGCCGGATTAACTGCGGTCTTCTGGCTTCGCTGATCTATTTTGGACCCGCCAGAAAAGAAGAAGACAGACACCGCAGAAAAGTGGAAGAGATTATCGACTTTCTGGGTCTTTCCGCATACAGGCATAAGATTGCCGGGAGCCTGCCCTACGGGGTTCAGAAGCTGGTGGAGCTGGGCCGGGCTCTGGCTGCCGAGCCAAAACTGATTCTTCTGGATGAGCCTATGGCCGGAATGAATCTGGAAGAAACCGAGGAAATGGCCAGATATATCCTGGATATAAACGAGGAATGGAAAATAACCGTGCTTCTGGTAGAGCATGACATGGGTGTGGTTATGGACATTTCAGACAAGGTGGTGGTGCTGGACTTTGGTCAGGTTCTGGCAGAGGGTTCTCCCCGGGAAGTACAGTCCAATCCGGATGTGATCGCCGCTTATCTGGGAGGAGAAAATGCCGCTTTTCTGGGAATATAGACTGTATTCTGTTTCTAATGTCGACTAATGAACCTTGAATCCCTGAGTTAAAATATATGACAGATCATAACACTACTCTGCCCGGGCTGCTTATTGAAAACGCCGCAAAATTCGGTTCCACAACCGCCCTGCGGGAAAAGGAATGGGGTATATGGCAAACATATTCCTGGCAGGATTATCTTGATATCACAGCCGAGTTCGCCGGTGGTCTTAAAGAACTGGGACTGGGCAAAGGAGACGTGATAGTCCTTATCGGAGACAACCGTCCTGAATGGTTGTGGGCCGAGATCGCCATACAAAGTCTGGGGGGGATGGCGCTGGGGGTCTACCAGGATGTCCAGGCCGGCGAGATTGAATACATCTTTGAACTCACCGGCTGCAGGCTGGTCATTGCTGAAGACCAGGAGCAGGTGGATAAAATGCTGTCCCTGCGGGACAGAGTATCTCACCTTGAACACATTGTTTATCATGATCCAAAAGGACTGATAAAATATGAAGACAAAGGCCTTCTTCCTTTTGAAGAGGTCCGCCGGAGAGGCCGGAGCCATAAGAATTTTTTTGAAGACCGGGTCAATCAACTTTCACCGCAGGATACCTGCCTCATCGCCACCACTTCCGGTACAACAGGCAGGCCCAAGCTGGCCATGCTTTCCCATGCCAACCTGCTTTGCATGGCCCATAATCTGGGACAGGTTGACCCCAGGCACAGGGATGACGAGTTTGTCTCGTTTCTTCCTCTGGCCTGGATGGGCGAGCAGATGATGGCGGTGGCGTCAGCCCTTGTTTACGGATTCTGCGTTAATTTTCCTGAAGAACAAAGCACCGTTCAAAGCGATATCCGGGAAATCGGGCCGCATATTATATTTTCTCCGCCAAGGGTGTGGGAAAATCTGGCGGCCAGCATCCAGGTCCGCATTATGGAAACCACCAGGCTGAAAAGGTTTATCTATAATAAGTGCATGGCCATCGGCATCCGGATGGCGGAGTGCAGATTAAACCGAAAGCCCGCGGGCGGGCTGCTTAGTACGCTTTATCTGCTTTCCCAGTTTCTTCTGTTCAAGTCTCTCAGGGACCGCCTGGGTTTTACCAGGATCCGTTCAGCTACTACCGGCGGGGCTGCCCTGGGGCCGGACACATTCAAGTTTTTTCACGCCATGGGTGTAAATCTCAAACAAATATACGGGCAAACCGAGATCGCGGGCATTTCCTGCATTCACCGTGACGGCTATATTGATTTTGATACGGTGGGCCAGCCTATTCCCGGAACTGAAATAAGAATTTCAGAAGACGGCGAAATACTGTCCCGGTCCGGAGCTGTTTTTCAGGGTTATTACCAGGATGAAGATGCCACCCGGGAAACCCTGTCCGCGGACGGATGGCTATTGTCCGGAGATGCCGGGTATTTTAAGGACAACGGGCAGCTGGTGGTTATTGACCGGCTCAAGGATGTAATGGAACTGGCTGACGGAACCAGGTTTTCACCGCAGTTCATGGAAAACAAGCTCAAGTTCTCACCTTATATCCGCGAGGCAGTGGTAGTGGGCAAGGACAAGGAATATATCGCGGCCATCGTGTGCATTGATGAGGAAATCGTGGGCAGATGGAGTGAAAGCAAGCTCCTTACCTATACTACCTACCAGGATCTGGCTTCCAAAAATGAGGTCTATCATCTGGTGGCCGATGAAGTGCGCGGGATTAACCAAACCATCCCGGAAAATACCAGAATCAGGCGGTTTGCCCTGCTCTTTAAGGAGCTCGATCCGGATGACGGCGAACTGACCAGGACCAGAAAGATCAGGCGAAAAGTGGTGGGAGAGCGTTACGACCACCTGATAAACAGTCTGTATACTGATGATGACCATGTGGATATGACAGCCAGAATCCAGTATCAGGATGGCGGTATCCGGGAAATGAAGGGACGAATCGCTATAATGGATATCTATTAGTACCTGGTACGGACTTTTTCAACAGGCTGTTAACCAAAACCACCGGTCAATCAGGGGTTATCCTTCAATTCAGCGGCGGACAATTAATATATAGAGAACAGACACATTTGTTATTAACCCACACAGACTGATAAGGAGACAATGCCCTGTTGTCTCTACGGTCTAAACTCAGGCAAGAGAAGTTACATGGAATACTATCTCCATCTGGTGCTAAACGGTCTGGTCATAGGCAGCATATACAGCCTGGTGGCCCTGGGGTTTGTTATTATTTACAAGGCAACCAAGGTTGTTAATTTTGCCCAGGGTGAGCTGGTCATGTTCGGGGCGTATATCTGTTTTGCCCTTACAGTGCAGATGGGGCTTCCTTTTCTGGTCTCTTTTTTTATGACCCTTATTTTTTCGGTGATTCTGGGGCTCAGTCTGGAAAGAGTGATCCTGAGACCCATGATCGGTGAGCCGGTAATCAGTGTGATTATGGTCACCATAGGTCTTTCCACCGTGCTCAAGGCGGTTATTCAACTTTTCTGGGGCACTCAGGTCAGGGTCTATCCCCAGGTCTTGCCGGCCGACCCGGTCTGGATTCTGGGGCTGCCGGTGGCCCCGGTTTATATTGCCGCGTTCTGTCTTTCAGTGATCCTCTTTGTTGTTTTTTCCCTCTTCTTCAAGTATTCCACCATGGGTATCGCCATGAGGGCCACTGCTTTTGATCAGCAGGCAGCTCAGTCTATGGGCATCGGGGTTAAAAATATCTTTGCCATGTCCTGGTGTATTGCGGCTGTAGTTTCGAGCATTGGAGGGATTATTCTGGGAAATATCAACGGAATAACCCCTCAGCTGGGACACCTGGGATTAAAGGTCTTTCCCGCGGTTATCCTTGGTGGTCTGGACAGTCTGCTGGGAGCGGCCCTGGGTGGTCTGATTATCGGAGTTCTGGAAAACGTGTCCGACGGACTGGCTCAGCAGTTTCTGGGGCTGGCCGGTTTCAGGGAGGTGGCCGCGTATTTTATACTGGTTATTATTCTGATGATCAAACCATATGGGCTCTTTGGAACCCATGAAATAGAGAGAGTCTAAGCCATGCAGGGTAAATGCGGTCTGTTTTTTACTACTTACGCCAAAGAGAGTCAGATCTTTCATACGCGTTTTCAAAAATCCAGCGTTGCTCTGTTTTTCCTGGTTCTTCTGGCAGCTCCTTTTTTTCTCAGCTCTTATCAGGTGTCTTTGCTCAGCATGATCAATATCGCGGTTATCGGAGCGGTATCCCTTAACCTGCTCACCGGAGCCTGCGGGCAGATATCCCTTGGGCACGGCGCTTTTATCGGAGTGGGCGCGTATACCACCGGCATATGTACCCTTAATGGCTGGCCGTTTTTAGCCGCCCTTTTGGCCGGGGGGGCGGTGACCGCCCTGGTGGGGATGATTTTCGGGATACCTTCCCTGAGGCTCAAGGGAATTTATCTGGCCATAGCCACTCTGGCTGCCCAGCTTATCCTGGTATATGTGTTCATGCACTGGAAAAGCGTTACCGGAGGAGCCACGGGTATGGGGCTGGATGTTCCGGTAATATTTGGATACAGCTTTGATACTGATCCCAAGATGTTTTACCTGACCCTGGTTTTTGCAGTCCTGGCTGTCCTGATCGTGAAAAATATCATGCGCACCAGATCAGGCCGGGCCTTTGTGGCTATCCGGGATTTTCATCTTTCAGCCGAGTCCGTGGGCATTAATCTGTTTTATTACAAGCTGCAGGCCTTTGGGATAAGTTCATTCCTGGCCGGCATCGCCGGAGGTCTCTGGGCCCACTATACCATGTATATTACCCCGGAACAGTTTGAGATCGGCCTTTCCATACAATACCTGGCCATGATCGTCATAGGGGGGCTGGGGAGTGTCCTGGGCAGTGTTTTTGGAGCGGTCTTTCTGACCCTTCTGCCGGAGGGCCTGGGATTCCTGGCCAATCTGCTCAGCGGCTTTTTCCCCAATATCAGCACGTATTTTCTGGCCATGCGCGATGGAATATTCGGCCTGATACTGGTGCTTTTTCTTATATTTGAGCCGGACGGCCTGGCCAGGCGCTGGCAGCTGGCCAAGGCGTATTTCAAGCTGCATCCGTTTGCTCATTAAAGGTACGCTTAAAGTCCATTTGCCGGCTGAGGAATAATTATCGCATTTCAACCAACAGGGGGTAGGGCATGAAACGTTTATGGCTTTTTATTTTATTGTTTACCATTGTTTTCCTGGGAACCGGTACAGCTCAGGCCGAGATCAAGGTCGGTCTGATTTCAGATTTGAGCGGGGCCACTTCAGACGTGGGCAGGCCTTACGCTGAAGGAGTCAAGGATTGCGTCAAGTATATCAACGAACAAGGCGGAATTGACGGTCAGAAAATTGATCTGATGCAGGTTGATTACGCTTATAATGTTCAGCAGGCCATATCTGCGTACAACAGGTTCAAGAGCAAGGGGATTGTGGCCCTGCAGGGCTGGGGTACAGGAGACACCGAGGCTCTGGTCCGTCATGTGGCCCGGGACCAGATTCCAAATTTTTCTGCTTCTTATTCAGCCCATCTGACTGATCCGGAAGCGGCGCCGTATAATTTTTTTATTGCGGCGGATTATTCCACCCAGCTGCGCGGAGTCCTGGATTACCTGTACAGTGAATGGGATAAAGACAGGGCCCCCAGGTTCGCCTTTGTCTATCCCAATCACCCGTACGGCCTGGCCCCGATTCCAGCGGGAAAGGAGTATGCCCAGGAGCTTGGCTTTGAGGTGGTTGGGGAGGAAAATGTAGGCCTGGGAGACATGGACGCCACCACGCAGCTTATCAGGCTTAACCGAAATAAACCGGATTATGTCTGGGTTGGAGGGACCATTTCTTCTACCGCGGTAATCCTCAAGGATGCCCGGAGATTGAACATGGATTCCACCTTTATTACCAATATCTGGGGAAGCGATGAGCAGCTTCTTTCCCTGGCAGGCAAAGCGGTCAACGGGCATATCGGGCTGCAGGCCGCCGTGACTTACGGAGAAGATGTCCCGGGAATGGAAGTCATTGAAGAAATAACCGGGGGAGAGCCTCAAATGACTCATTATATCCGCGGTTTTGCTTCCATGTATGTCATGGCTGAAGCCATCAGGATTGCCTCGGAAAAAGGAGAGCTGACCGGAAAGGGCATCAGGGACGCGGCCAGAACGCTGCGTGATTTTGATCCCATGGGTCTGACTCCGCCCATCAGTTTTTATCCGGATGATCACCGGCCCAATATGTCGGTTAATATTTACCGTCTGCATGAAGACGGTATGGAACTGATTACCACCAAAACTCTGGAAAGAAGAGATGAATGGCTGGGCAAATAATATCCAACCCCATAACTTTGGAGTAAGGTTTGAATATTCTCAGTGTTGAGAACCTTGAAGTTGTTTATAACGATGTGGTCCTTGTGCTCAAAGGCCTGTCCATCAAAGTGGAAAAAGGTTCTATTACGGCTCTGCTTGGTTCCAACGGGGCCGGCAAATCCACTACTCTCAAGTCTATTTCCGGACTTCTGGCCACAGAAGACGGGGAGATTACTGAAGGGTCGGTTAATTATGAAGGCCGGCCCGTTCACAAACTCTGGCCTGAAAAAATAGTACGCCTGGGCATTTTCCAGGTAATGGAGGGAAGAAGGATATTCGAAGACTTGAGTGTGGAGGAGAATCTTAGATGCGGAGGATTTATCAGGCCCGGGAAAGAGTTTGTCCCTTCCAGAGAGATGGTTTTTGAATATTTCCCAAGACTTAAAGAGCGAAGAAAACAGCTTGCCGGATATTTATCCGGCGGTGAACAGCAGATGCTGGCCATTGGCCGGGCGCTCATGGCCAAACCCAGGCTTCTGCTCCTGGACGAACCTTCCCTGGGACTTGCTCCTCTTCTGGTTGATGAAATCTTTGAGATCATCAAAAGGGTGAACAGGGAAGAAGGGGTTACAATTCTTCTGGTTGAGCAAAATGCCAGGGCAGCCCTGAGCATTGCCAGCCATGGATATATTCTGGAAAACGGCCGTATTGTTCTGGATGGCCTGGCCAAAAACCTCCTTGAAAACCCTGATGTGCAGGAATTTTACTTAGGTATCGGCAGTTCCGGAGAAAAAAGAAGTTACCGTAATGTTAAGCATTACAGAAGACGCAAAAGGTGGCTTGGTTAGGACATGAAACATCAGATAATAAGAGATAAAGGTTTTTTCCATGATCTGGAAATCTTGAGCAGGGAGCAGCGCTCCGCCTATTACCGGGATAGGCTCAAGGAACTCCTGGATTTTGCTTATGAAAAGTCCCCGGCCCTGAAAAAAAGAATGGACGGCGCGGGCCTGAGCCCCGGGGACATCAAAAATATTGATGACTGGCCGCGTATACCGGTACTACCCAAAAAGGATCTGGTCCGGCTTCAGACTCAAGGGCCGGATCTTGGAGGGCTTCTGACCTGCAGCCCGGGGGATCTTCGTCATATTTACATGTCTCCGGGGCCTATTGTTGATCCCGAGGCCAGAAATCGTGATTACTGGGGTTTTGCCGAGGCATTTTACGCGGCCGGGTTTCGCCGGTCTGATATTGTTCAAATGACCTTCAGCTATCATTTCACTCCAGCCGGGCTGATGATGGAAGAACCCCTGCACGAGATAGGCTGCAGCGTGTTTCCTGCCGGACCGGGCAATACCGAGGGTCAGATTGAAGCAATGACCAGGCTGGGAGTGAGCGGGTTTGTGGGCATGGCCAGTTTCCTGAAAATCATCGCGGACAAAGCTGAGAATAAGGGACTGGATCTGAAAAATGATTTCAGACTCAAGGTCGCATTTGTCGCCGCGGAAAGACTTACCCAGGCTTTGCGGTCAGAACTGGAAGAGCGCCTGGGCATGCGGGTGCGCCAGGGTTATGGTACAGCCGATCTGGGCTGTATAGCCTATGAATGCCCTGAAAACTGCGGGATGCATCTTTCCAGCAGATGCTATGTAGAAATCTGCGACCCCCAGACCAGGAAACCCCTGCCTGCCGGAGAAGTGGGCGAAGTCGTGGTTACCCCGTTCAACCCGGCTTATCCCCTGATTCGGCTGGCCACCGGCGATTTATCTGTGCTGCATGAAGAAGAGTGCCTGTGCGGGCGCACCGCCCCCAGGCTTGCCGGCATTCTGGGGCGGGTGGACGATACTATAAAAGTCAAAGGGCAGTTTGTATATCCGGGTCAGGTAGCAGAAGCCCTGAAAGATTTTTCAGAGATCAGATCCTGGAAACTTACCGCGGCCAATCCAGGAGGCAGGGACAGGCTGACTCTTTTCATCCTGGCTCCTGTAGATATGGATACCCTGCCGGTTTCCAGGGCGTTTCAGGAAAAAATCAAGCTCAGGGCTGAGGTTGTAATTTCTTCAAACGACAAGGAATTTCCTGAAGCAGGACCCGGCATTATAGACCAGCGCACATGGGATTAGTAGCCCGGCACGTTTTTAAAAGTCTGCCGGGTAAGGACTTTATCAACAAACTGTTAAGATTATTTTATCTGTTTGCCATCACCAGAGGCCGGCCTTATTCTTTGGGTTTGATCATAAAAACACGGTAAACAGCTGCAAATCATCTTCAGGAGGAAATATGAATTTTATTGATACCCAGGACATATCCGGAAAAAAACTTCTGGTCAGGGTTGACTATAATGTGCCCCTGAAAAACGGAGAGATCCAGGATGACAACAGGATAAAAGCCAGCCTGGACACCCTAAAACTGGCTCTGGAGAAAAACGCTTCCCTTGTGATCTGCTCTCATCTGGGCAAACCCAAAGGAGAACCAGACCAGAATCTTTCCCTTGTTCCTGTAGCCAGGCGCCTCGGAGAACTCCTGGGCAGAGAAGTCTCTATGGCCCCGGACTGCATTGGGCAGGAATCTTTATCCATGGCCGAAAAACTTGAGCCCGGCCAGATACTTATGCTTGAAAACCTGAGATTCCACCCTGGCGAAAAGGAAAATTCCCCGGATTTTTCCCGGGAGCTCTCCAAAATGGGAGAGATCTATGTTAATGACGCTTTTGGGGTCTGTCACCGGGCCCATGCCTCGGTGGTGGGAGTAACCAGGAATTTTGACCTGTGTATGGGGGGGATGCTGCTGAAAAAGGAATGGGAGTACCTTTCCAGAATAGCGGATCCGGCAAAGCCTTTCGTGCTGGTGTCAGGCGGAGCCAAAGTCTCTTCCAAGCTGGGAGTTTTGAGTAATCTCATGGACAGGGTGGATGCCATGGTTATAGGCGGGGCCATGGCCAATACATTTATCCGAGCCATGGGGTACTCCACCGGCAAGTCTCTGGTGGAGGAGGATCTTCTGGATGACGCCAGAAATATCATGCAAAAGGCCAGGGAGAACAAGATCGGTTTTTACCTGCCAGTGGATTTTATCGTGGGCAAAGACCTGGAGAGCAATGAAGGTCTGGAGGTAGTTCCTTTTCAGGATATTCCAGACAGTAAAATGGCCCTGGATATAGGTCCGGCCACCTGCACCCTGTTTGCCGAAGTCCTTAACAAGGCCGGAACCATTGTCTGGAACGGACCCATGGGGGCTTTTGAAAACCGGGCTTTTGCTCAGGGATCGTATAATATCGCCGATCTTATCGCGGATCTCCCTGCTGAAACCATAGTCGGTGGAGGGGATACTGACGCCCTGGTCCATACTCTGGGCATAGCAGATAAGTTCAGCTTTATTTCTACCGGAGGAGGTTCATTCATGGAGTTTCTTGAAGGCAAAACCCTGCCCGGCTTTAAGGCCCTGGAGGAGAAGGCAGATTAATTGTTTTAGAGATATACCCAACAGGGGCGATACCGGCAATCCAATAAAAAAAAGAAAATATTATGACAGGATGAACAGGATTAAAAGATGGATTAAGAAGAATCGTTTTTGTTTTGGCCCCGGTTGAATGCCCTACGGCCTAGCCCTGGAAGCTATTCAGCCAGGCAAGCCGGAAGCCAAAATAAAAGGTTGTCATTCGCCTTTGGCGATGGCCCAAGCAATCAGTGGCTCCCAGCCAATGACTGCTTATCCTGCAAATCCTGTTAATCCTGTCTATTATTTTTTCTGACAGGCTTTCATCTGAAAGCCACTAAACCAACGGAGTAGCTCATGATCAAGAAATTAATGGCAGCCAACTGGAAGATGCATAAATCCTGGGAAGAAGCCAGACAGACCGCCCGGGAACTTATTGTGGCCCTTGGCCCCGGTCTTCCGCCGGACAGGGAGGTTTTATTGATACCTGCGTTTACTTCTCTTAAAAGTGTACAGGAAATGCTCGCCGGTCAGTCAGGATATTTTCTGGGGGGTCAGAATTTTTATCCTGAAGAAGAAGGAGCCTTTACCGGTGAAATAAGCCCGGGACAGCTGATTGACGCCGGATGCAGCTTTGCCCTGGTGGGACATTCTGAAAGAAGACACGTCCTGGGAGAAAAGGATGATTTTCTGGCCCGCAAGGTTGCTTTTGGTCTGCAAAAGAAACTCAGGATTATCTTATGTATAGGTGAGCAGCTGGAGGAGCGCAAGCAGGGCCGCATTGAAGAAGTCCTTGCCGCTCAGCTGGAAAAAGGACTGGCCGGGGTTGATAAAAACATTTCTTCCAGGGACATGGTTATAGCTTATGAGCCGGTCTGGGCTATTGGAACCGGAGAAACCGCCGGGCTGGAAGATATTTCTCATGCCCATGATTTTATCCGGGAAAAACTTAAGCAGATGCTTGCCCAGGGCCATGAAGTCAGGATTTTATACGGCGGAAGCGTTAAGCCTGACAATTGTTCTTCCATTATTCAGCTTGACAATGTGGACGGAGTGCTGGTAGGTGGAGCGAGTTTAAAGGCTGATTCATTCTCGCAGATTGTTTCGGCATAAAATAACAATATTTTTGCCTGGGGGTAATCTTTTGCAAACCTTGATCATAACAATCCACATTATTTCATGCATTTCTCTGGTTATACTGGTCCTTCTTCAGTCCGGACAGCAGGGAATGGGTGTAATCTTCGGCGGTGGCGGCGGAAGTCTTTTCGGCAGCAGCGGTGCTGGGGGTCTCTTGTCCAAACTGACCGTGGGTGTGGCTGTAGTCTTTTTCTGTACTTCCCTTACTTTTACCTATATGAGTGCCAAAAAGCATTCTACCCAGCCAAGTTCAATTATACTGGATGAAAGCGCACGGGGTGATATGGCTCCGGCCCTTCCTGTTCAGGGGGCACGCGATGATGAGGACATTCCTCAGGAAACCGCCCAATAAAAATCTGGACAAAGCCGCAAACAAAGAATATCTGACACTTTCTTTTTAAGCACATTTTCAATGCCGAAGTGGTGGAACCGGTAGACACGCTATCTTGAGGGGGTAGTGAGCAACGCTCGTGGGGGTTCGAGTCCCCCCTTCGGCACCATCAACAAATCCAGTCAGGTCAGACTGAACAAATAAAGTAAATAAATTCAAAGCTTAAGCCCGGGCATATTGTCCGGGCTTTTCTTTTTTGTGCGCCTGGATTCTTTGATGTCAGCGTGTCATAGGTATTTCCAAAGGGCAGATGGGCGCTCATGGATTCAGGAGCATAGGTTCAACCGGTCTGCATGAATCCGGTCTCTGGGATTCCAGGGTAATTGAAATACAGATGGCTCACGTGGATAAAAACACCATCAGAGGTATTTACAACCGGGCACTTTACCTGGATGATCGTCGCAAAATAATGCAGTGGTGGGCTGATTATCTGGACAGCCTGAGACAAGGGGCAAAGATAATCCCAATGGAAAAGACAGACACCGGCAAATAATAATTATCCTGGAATAATGATTCCTGCAGTCAGCTATAAACCCGGCACAGAGGGTGGCATCTTCGAATCTTTTAATTTGCCCGAGCCTGCTGAAAAAAATGAAGCCTTATTTTTGCTTGTCATTACAGGTAATTAAGCTTAGAAATGTCAAGACTGATAGCCGGATTGTTGAAAATCAAGCCTGCATTTCCTTAACTCCAAAGAACTTACTAAACACCCTTTGAAAGTCCTCCAGATTAACAGGTTTTCCTATATAATCATCCATTCCGGCATCCAGAAATTTTTCCCGGTCACCGGGCTGGGTTTGATTCTGTGCAAATAGTTCATTGAACAGTATGGCGAAAAGATCTGGATTGAAAGTGAGCCAGGCCAGGGAACTACAGTCAGCTTTACGTTGCCTCTGGCTTGAATGGTCCAGGCTTTGTATAAGGTAGAATGGTACTAAGCGGCCTTGTGCAGATTGCAGCTCTGATAGAGTTTGGCTGGCGACAATTCCAGCCCATGAGGCCAGCTCAAAGCTCCAAAGTCTACAAAAAAACGTTGAAAAAAGAGCTCATCATTTAATGGTTTCAGTAAAGGACCGCTTCTTTTTAAAAGAGATTTTCCGTCAAAAATTCCGGTCATTCCATCAGAAAATGACAACTCAACCTGGTAGTCGCCAAGATATTTGGCCTGAGTAATTTTAATCATCGAAGTCAGCTCCCTGTATACGTTCCAAGGGTTCAAAACGCTGTGCCCTTTCCCAGTTTTCAAGCAGTTCAGCCTGATGTACAAGACACCATTCTTTAACAATTTTTTCTGCTTTATTCGGAAGGTATCCATCGGTTATGGTGCCTGTTTTGATTTCAATCAAGGCCTCAAATCCCTGATAAGCAGCGTGTATGTGTGGAGGGGGATGGTCATCATGTCTCATCCTTATAATGATGCCGAAAAATATTGATAAAACAGGCATTTTTTGATCTCAGCCATATTTATGGGCCAGCAGGCCCTTGAGTTGTTTTTGCTGCGTACTTATTGAATATAGTCATGTTCTGATAGAAGTCCAAAAATGCCTAAATTGTCAAACTTTCTTTTGCCAGTCTTCACAATATCAATAGCTAAAAAAACTGATCATTCCTCTGCCCCAAACACTTTTTCAGTAAGCAGCTCGGCCACGGCATGATCCTTCATTTCCTGAGTGATTCAGCAATCAAGACTCTGCAACAGTTGAATCATTTTGTCCACAGTAACTCCAGCCCTTTTCCACATCCTTTGAGCCTTCCATTGTTTTCTGTTCCATCCCAGAATCGCCCAAGGCTTATCCCCTCAGAGTCATAGGCGATCATTTTGGTATATGGATAGTATAGCCTGCCCCGAAGCATGCCCCCTGGATCAGCAGCTTCGGGAGGCAGGTAGTCTTCAAAATTCAGGGGGCTGGACTATCTCAGAAAAATAGCCTGATTCTTCTCATGAAGACTGACCATACCTGCCTGACGCATAAAAAGCTCCAACTGCATCCGCGTGATAGGGCTGCCTCAGCGATAACCCCATCCTGCCAAAGGGTCAAATATCCGAAGAATCAAATCGCCCATCACTGTCCGGCACGCACGGCACAAACGTAGTAACTATTCGACTTATGGCTGACGTTCACGTTGCCGTTGTAGAAGTACACGTGCCACGCGCCGAGCGTATCGTTGGCGTAGGTAGTAGACGACCAGTAATAGTCTTTTCGGTCGTCCATCATATTGCGACACGGCGAATTAAACAGTCCTGATAATTCATCCCTGCTCGGCAACCCCCAGCCGGAATGTCCTCTCAGTGAAAGTCCGGAGGCATAACTCATGGCCGTATCCCATTTCATTGGACCAGCCGTTGCCTTCTGCCACATCAAGCCCGTACCGTTATCAGTCACAGTCCCATCCCCGTTATCCATGCACCTGTCGGCAAAGGCCGTCCCTGAAAGGACCAGCCCGGCCAGACAAAGCATGAATGCCATTGCCACGATTACAAGCCACTTTTGTTGTACTGCCCTCATGTCTTCCTCTTTAAGTTAAATAATCTTGTCCAGGTTTCCTGTTTATAAGCATTATACATACCAGAATAAAAAAGTGAGTAATAACAACATAAAAGGGAAAAAAACTCCTTGATTAGGCCTCAAAGTGTGCGCCAACTTGTTTGGCAGTGGTTGGCACTGGAGTTTATTGGCGGTTCAGGAAATTTGAGTTACGAAATCAGTGGAGGGAGTTTCTGCCTGTGTCGGTGAATAAGCAGTATAGGGAAGCAATAGCAAGATTTTTTATGAGGCTGGGCCGGTGGTGAAGGCAGCAGGGGTTGCTTTGGTCAAAATGATTTGACTGGCCTGATTGCGGATACATGGTGGTCAAGACTACGCGCATGCTCTGAGAGAAGTTTAAGCCTGCCTGAATAATCAAACTTTATCCCGGAAGTCTTCAGAATAATTGAACAGGATTATGCCATGGCCATAGAAATATCAGAGCCAATTCAGGGCAACTTGAACATTCCTTACGTTTCTTAAGATAGAGCTATAGGTTCACACGATAACTAGTACTTCTTCCACCTGCTTTTCCATAACGCACAAGTACTCCCAAATCTACCAACTGCTGGATATCTCTTGTTGCAGTAGCTTTTGAGACTTTGGTTATTCCGATATATTTTCTTGCATTCATCCCGCCCTCAAAGCCGTCCGGGCCTTCATCCAACATCCTGTTGATTACTTTCTTTTGGCGTTCGCTAAGCTGAAGTTCATACTTGTCAAAAAACTTAACTTTTTGCAGAGTAAATTCTATTTGTTTTTCTGCTTTATCCTGAGCCTGGAGGACTGTATCAATAAAGTAGTGTATCCATTTGGTAACCTCGTTTGATCGCTGACCAACTTTCAATGCATCATAATAATCTCTTTTATTGGCTTCTATGGTATCAGACAAGCTTAACAAAACAGGACGGTTTATACCTTGAGACAAGGACTTTTCGGCAATAGCCCGTCCGATTCGTCCATTGCCATCTTCAAAAGGATGAATCGTCTCAAAATACAAATGGGCAATCGCGCTTCGAACCAAAGTGTTTGGTAATGGTTTCTTTCCGGTCGGTTTGGTCTCATTGAACCAATGGATAAATCGATCCATTTCAGATGGAATCTGCGAGGACGGTGGAGCTTCAAAATGAACTTTTTCCTTTCCAATGGCTCCAGATATAACCTGCATAGGCTCGTCATGAGTTCTCCAATTGCCGACCATGATATTGTCACTGGCACCGAATAACATCCGGTGCCAGTGGAAAAGCTTTTGTATGGAAAGAGGTTCTTTGAATGAATTTCTTACATCAATCATAAGCTGACCCAGCCCTTCGGCTTTTGGATCTTTTATCATCGAAGCAGAAACGTGCAGCCCCAGATTTTTGCGAATGGAGGACAATACATCTTGTCGGCTTATATACTCTCCTTCAATTTCGGAAGTTTTAATGGCTTCTTCCAACATCATATTGATGAGCGTTTCTTGCTGAATATCTTCTGGTAAAGAATCCAGTATGCCTGATATCCGACCTATTTTTTCTGCAAACTCAAATAGCTTGTCTTCAAGTCCTGAAAGACTGTAAGTAAAATACGGCCAATCGGATTTTTGCCAGTTGTATTGTCTCATGAGCCAAACATATCATACAAACGGCTCACTATCAATAGTAATTGTGAGCCGATTAAATGTCTTAATCGGCTCACACGAAAACACAACGCCTTGGAACCAGTTAGGATTCAGTCGACCTTGGAAGAAAAATACGGACAGGACCCCTGGATTAGAGCTTTGGCAGCAGAAATCATCACAGCTATACCAAAAAAGAGATTGAGATTATAAACGCCTGGCTTAAGGATGGAGGTTACGGAGAATAATAACAATATGTTGTGAAAAGCAGCCAGCCACGGTCAGTCATAGGTTGGCGGCAACCTGGTGGGCAGTTGGCACTGGAGTTATGGACTGCTCAGGGCATTAAGCTGCGGGAATAGTGGGGGAGTTTTGCCCTTCATGAAAATTAACCAGCCTTGAAAGGAGTTTTCAAGGATTATATGATGGTTGCAATGTTGATGATGGCAGCTTTTTTAATAGGCAGGACGACTTGACACTGTATCGGGTAATGGGGGCAAGCCTACGTGCATGCTCTGAGAAAAGTTCAACCCTGCCTGAATTATCAAGCTTTCATTTGGCAGTCTACAAAATAATCGGATAGAACTACTACACAGGCATAGCCGGATTGTTGTCCAGTTGGAACCCAAGGCGGATATGGTCCAGGGCAGTCTTTTAAACACTTTTTGACTGTGCACTGTATCCTTCTAATGAAGTCTCTCCATAGCTGTCTGGATACCCCCCTGCCTGATGCATAAAAAGATCCAACTGCATCCGCGTGATAGGGCTGCCCCAGCGACAACCCCATCCTGCCAAAGAATCAAATCATCCAAGTGCCAAAGCACCCATCACTGTCCGGCACGCACGGCACGAATGTAGTAACTACCCGACTTATCGCTACTGCCCACGCCGCCGAGGTAGTTCACGAGCCATGCGTAGTCCGTATAGAGGGCGTAGGTAGTAGACGACCAGTAATAGTCTTTTCGCACGTCCATCATATCGCGACATGACGGCCCATGGTACAGCCCCAATAATTCATCCTTGCTCGGCAGCCCCCAGCCGGAATGACCGCCCAGTGAAAGGCTGGAGGCATAGCTCATAGCCGCATCCCAGTTCATAGGTCCAGCCGTCGCCTTTTGCCACATCAGGCCAGTGCCGTTGTCCGTCACTGTTCCATCCCCGTTGTCCACGCACTGCTGGGCAATGGCTGTCCCTGAAATGACCAGCCCGGTCAGGCAAAGCATAACCGCCATAGTTGCAACCGCGAGAAGCTTCTTCATGATATTTCTCCTGTTAAGGGTGGACCGTAGGGGCTTGCATCTCGTTAAGCACGACCCATCCCATGGCAAAACTTTATGAATCTAAAATCATACATGTAAGCGACAACAGACATCCCGGATTACTGATAGTTGTTAACGCATTTTGTTAATGCAATCCGGAATGGAACTTCCGCTCATCTCCACGCAGTTCCATCCTGAATCAGGGTAATATCCGCATTGCGAGTTCCCTGAAGTTACCTGACCGATGACTCCGGAAGGAATATAGCTGGAGAGACCGTCACGGGAGATGCCTTGTATCACTTCGCCTTTTCTGCCACTGGCAAAATCGTTTCCGCAGTTGGCATACGAGGGTACGAACAGAATCCAGTGCTTAATACCTTTACACCTGCAGGCATAATTCTCGTCAGCCAACGCAGGCGTGACCGCTGTCAAGGCCAGGGCGCAGGCGATGATCAGCGCACAGGCAACTTTTTTCGAATCCGTTTTCCGCATTGTAATCATAATCGTTCCTCTTTGGTTGGTTGGGTGGTGATATTATCAGTATAAAAGCACTATCTATGCCATACAATAAAACTCTTAAAATCAGCACGTTGCGTAAAGAAGCCAGCCGCGATCAGCCTTAAGTTGGAGCCAACTTGGTTGGCAGTAGTTGGCACTGGGTTTGTTGGCAGTTCAGAAAATTCGAGTTACGAAATCAGTGGAGGGAGTTTCTGCCTGTGTCGGTAAATAAGCAGTACAGGAAAGTAATAGCAAGAATTTTATGAGGCTGGGCCTGTGGAGAAGGCCGCTGTAGTAGCTTTGGGCAGTGTGTTTTGATAACCTGATTGAGGATACATGAGGGGCAAGACTACGTGCATGCTCAAAGAGAAGTTTAACCCTGCCTGAATTATCAAGATTTATTCTGGCAGTCTTTAAAATAATTGGAGAGGACTACCTCAGGTCCATAGCCGTTATGTTGTCAGTTGGAATCCACGGCGGATATGGTCCAAGGCAGTTTTTTAAACATTCGACCTGCTCACAGTATCCTTCTCATGAAGCCTCTCTATAGCTGCCTGACATCCCCTGCCTGATGCGCAAGAACGGGCCACGAGTCTTAGCAGGATGAGGCTGTCTCAGCTACAATCCCATCCTGCCAAAGGCCGTCAAATCATTTAATCCTCATGACAAAAGAGGCACGTAGGGTACTTTGTCTTTGT
>JAWOGL010000151.1:0-11877 GCA_046496945.1 Desulfonatronovibrio sp. | reverse complement strand
ATCCGGACAATGTTGCCCCTTATTCCCAGGAGCACATCAATAAAAGCATGGAATGCTATTATGAGGAGGACAGGCAAAAAATATTCAAGGCTTTCAAGGAGTGCGCGGATAACGGCATACCCTACGAACTTGAATTTCCCTTTGTGTCGGTCTCGGGGCGCCGGATGTGGATCCGCACGGCAGCCCAGCCGGTGTATGAGTCAGGCATGATTACAAAAGTTACCGGCCATATCATGGAAATTACCGAACTTAAAAAATCACAGATTGAGCTGCGAAAAGCCAAAGAAAAAGCCGAAGTGGCCAGCCGGGCCAAGTCTGAGTTTCTGGCCAATATGAGCCATGAGATCCGCACTCCCATGAACGGAGTCATCGGCATGACAGATTTACTGCTGGATACCAGGCTCAGCCCGGAACAGCGCAGTCTGGCTGATTCCATTCAGAGCAGCGGCGAAGCTTTACTGGGTCTGATAAATGATATTCTGGACTTTTCCAAAATCGAGGCGGGCCGGCTGGAACTGGAATGTCTGGACTTTAATCTGCATTGTCTGCTGGAAGATCTTGCGGCTCTTATGGCGATTCGGGCTCATGAAAAAGGCCTGGAACTGATCTGCCTGCCTGAACCTGATGTACCCGCCCTGCTCCATGGTGATCCCGGTCGTCTTCGTCAGATACTCACCAACCTTGCAGGCAATGCCATCAAGTTTACCAGGCACGGAGAAGTGGCAATCCGGGTATTCCGGGAACAGCACGGGGAACCGGAAACAAAGAACCAGGAACAAAGAACAGTCCTCTTGCGTTTTTCCATCCAGGACACCGGCATTGGCATTCATGAAGATAAAACAGACATCCTTTTCAGCAAATTTTCCCAGATCGACAGATCCACCACCCGCGAATTCGGGGGCACAGGCCTGGGACTGGCCATTTCCAAGCAGCTGGCTGAAATGATGGGTGGCGAAGTCGGCGTCAACAGCAAATACGGAGAAGGCTCAGAGTTCTGGTTTACAGCCTCGTTTATTGAACACAGAGACAACGAAGCAATCAAGGTTGCCCTGCCTGGAGATATTCAGGGCAAGCATATTCTTATTGTCGATGATAATGAGACCAACCTGGAAATCCTCAAAAAACAGCTGGAGGCCTGGGGAGTACGGGTTGAACAGGCCCGGGGAGGCCATGAGGCCCTGCGCGTTCTTGACCGGACTTATAAGAATGGAAAAAACTTTGACATGGCTGTCCTGGATATGCATATGCCCGGCATGGACGGAGAAGAACTGGGGCAAAAGATAAGAAAAAGTGACCGGTTCAGGGATCTGCCCCTGGTAATGCTTACATCTCTTGGACGGCCGGGAGATGCCAGGGCTTTTGAAGAATTGGGCTTTGACGCCTACCTGAATAAACCGGTCCGTCAGTCCGAGCTTTTTGATACACTGGCGACCGTTCTTTCCAGTGAGGGCAAGAAGTCAAAGCGACCCATAATCACCCGCCATCTGGCCCGGGAAATAAAAAGAGAACAAACTGAATTACTGCGGTTCCAAGGCCATGTTCTTGTTGCCGAGGATAATCCGGTGAATCAGCAAGTGGCTTCAGGCGTATTAAAAAAACTGGGAGTAAGCGCGGACATTGTTGAGAACGGCCAAAAAGCTGTTGAGGCTTTGCAGAACAATTCCTATGACCTGGTTTTTATGGATGTGCAGATGCCGGAAATGGACGGACTGGAGGCGACACGGCGGATCAGACAAATGATGAGTAATGAATTCAGAATAATGAATACAAAAAACAGAAGTCAGAAGTCAGAGCTCTGGCTGAGAAAGAATAGAAAGAATGATCCTGCTTCCTCCTCCATCATTCATCACTCATCATTCCGCATTCCCATTATCGCTATGACTGCCGGGGCAATGCATCAGGACAAAGAGCGCTGCATCGAGGCCGGCATGGACGATTATGTAGCCAAGCCCATAAACCCTCAAGCACTGAGCCGGGTGCTGGGCAAATGGCTGGAACAGCAAAATTCAGAGGCAAGTGCCGGAAAAGCAGAGGATTCAGATGAAACAGTTTGCAGCACCCGGACAGAAGAAACAACTCCAGACAAGGCATTCGATTATCAGACCTTGTTTCACCGCATGGGCCAAGACCATGAACTGGCCATGGAAATCGCAACCATGTATCTGCAGGATGTTCCGGCCAAAATTAATGACCTGTTAAAGGCCATTGAAGACAAAGACGCGCAGAAGCTTACACGCACGGCTCACTCCATCAAGGGAAATTCAGCCAATGCCGGTTGCATGGCCATGTGCGATATTGCCGGGAAAATGGAAAAACATGGACATGTGGGTGAACTTAACAAAATTGCAGGTCTTGTGCCTGAAATGAAAAGACGATTTGATCTCTGCAAGGCGGAGATGGAGAAAATCCTGAAACAGGAATAAAGTTAACAGCATGTTGAAAAAGTCATTATCAGGCTTATATAATGATGAAGAACAAATTCAACAGCCAGATAAAGTGACAGGCCGTTTGGGTTGGGATTGTCCCGGCTGAAAGCGCTGAATTTTTCTGAATTACAAGAATAAGTGTATCCCCCAGGGAAGAGCACGGGGGCAGCCTTGAACGCGGAACCCCGAACGTAGTAATGCAGCACCCTTTTTTAACACTTGGCCGCGGGCATAGCCCGCGTTAGGAATAAAAGATGAACAAGGTACTGATCGTAGAAGACAACCCTACATCGGGCTTGATACTTTCCCGAAACCTGGAAAAACACGGGTATGAAATCATAGACGTTGTAAGTACCGGAGAAATTGCCTTGGAGAGCATCTCCAGGCAAACTCCCGATCTTGTACTCATGGATATCATGCTGCCGGGAAAGATGGACGGCATTCAGACAGCCGGCAAGATTCTGGAAGAATGGTCAATCCCGGTGATCTTTGTTTCCGGCTTGTATAATGAAGAAATCATCCAACGTGCCGCCAAAACCCTGCCTTATGCGTACTTGCGCAAGCCTGTTGAAGAACATCAGCTTATCGCCGAGGTTAAACTGGCTCTTTTTCGCAGAGAGGCTGAAAACAAGATAAAAGAACAGAAAGCCAGATCGGAGAGTGAGCTTGGCAGAGCAATGCAGCTGTGGAACATGACGGTAGATGCAGTGCCTGAGCTGATATTAATTGTGGATGAGTCGCTTAACATCATCCAGGCCAACAAGACCCTGGCTGACCGGCTGGAAACCGACAAGAATTCCCTGCAGGGACGAAAGTGTTATCAAGTGCTGGATGGCCTGAAAGATCAGTCTGCAAACTGTCCGTATCTTCAGGGCCACAGGCATGGTCAGAAATTCCGTGCAGAAAGGTATATTGAAAAGCTTAAGGGTTACTTTTCCATATCCAGCATACCCTTTAAAGAAAGCCGGACCGGCAGAACGGTTAGCGTCCATGTTTTACGCGACATCACCAAACGCAGGGAATATGAAGAAAAGCTCAAAAGCAGCGAAGAAAAATACCGCCGTCTGTCGGAAGACATGCCCCTGATGGTCTGTACTTATCTGCCCGACAGCACCTTGACCTACGTGAACAAGGCCTACTGCGATCACTTCGGCAAGTCGGAAGATGAGCTTCTGGGCCGTAAATGGCTGGATCTTTTACCTTCTGAGGACAGAGACAAAGTCCTGGCAGAATATCACAGCCTGACCATGGACAGCCCTCTGAAAATCCATGAACACCCGGCACTCAGGCCTGACGGGACTACCGGCTGGCAAAGGTGGATAGATAGAGCATTGTTCGATGATTCAGGCCGGCTTCAATATTACCAGGCCATTGGATCGGACATTACAACCCAGAAGCAGGCCATGAACAGGCTCAGGGAGAATGAAAAAACATTGAACACGGTGTTGAAAGCCATCAAAGTGAGCATGATTGTGGTTGACCTGGAGACCGGAAAGATCATGCGGCTTGATGAAACTTCTGCCCGTTTTTTCAGAAATAAGGATGCAGTGGGTCAGGATTTTGAAAAGATCATGGAATACATGTTTGAATACCGCTATAAAAGCTTGAACGATATTGTCTCCAGGTTGCCGGTGTATAGTGAGGAAATCAAGCTGAAAACCCGGGACGGGGTAATAATACCGGTACTGTTCCATGCATTTCAGGGAGAGGTTGAGCACAGAAAAAGCCTGGTTCTGATTTTTCATGATATTTCGGAAAGGAAAGACCTGGAAATGAAACTGGCCCACGCCCAGAAACTGGAAGCAGTGGGCGAGCTGGCTGCAGGCATTGCGCACGAGATCAACACCCCGGTACAGTACCTGGGAGACAACACCCTTTTTCTCAAAGAGGCTTTTGAAGATATTCTGGCACAGACCGACAAGTATGAACAGGAGTTAAAGAAAACAGCAGACAAGTCTTTGCTGAAAATATTAGACCAGATTAAAAAAGATGCTGAAATTCCATTCCTGGCTTCAGAAGTGCCTAGAGCCATTGACCAGTCTCTGCAGGGACTGGAGCGGATTGGAACAATCGTCAAAGCCATGAAAAAATTTTCCCATCCAGGTCGCAGCGAGGAGATGACTTATTTTGACCTGCAGGATGCCCTGGAAAACACCATCACCATATCCCGCAATGAATGGAAATACGTGGCCGACGTTAAAACTGATTTCGGGCCTGGCCTGACCGAGGTCAGGGGTTATCCCCATGACCTGAACCAGGTTTTTTTAAATCTGGTGGTGAACGCTGCCCATGCCATCAAGGAAAAGGTTGAGGAAAGCGGGGAAAAAGGCGAAATTCTTGTTAAGGCGGGCTTTGTGAATGAATACGTTGAAATCAGGATCAGTGACACCGGGGTGGGCATTCCGCCAAATCATCATGACAGGATATTTAATCAGTTCTTCACCACCAAGCCTGTGGGCAAGGGCACCGGCCAGGGACTGGCCATAGCTTATTCTATTGTCGTGGACCAACACAAAGGGAACATACTATTCGAATCCGAACCAGGGAAAGGCACTACTTTTATTGTCAGAATACCCCAGACATCCAGGAAAGACACCAATGGACAAAGTTAAGCCGAAAATCCTTTTTGTGGATGATGAGCAGTATATCCTGGACGGCCTGAAAAGAATGCTCAGGTCCATGCGTTCTGAATGGGATATGCATTTTGCCCTGAACGCTGGGCAGGCTATGGAAATCATGGACAAACACCCTGCAGACGTCATTGTCTCGGACATGCGCATGCCCGGAATAAGCGGGGCTGACCTGTTGACCCGGGTCATGGAAAAGTATCCGAAGACCATCAGAATCATCCTTTCCGGTCATTCCAAGTCAGAGGCGGTCATGCAGACTGTACTCCCTGCCCATCAATACCTGGCCAAGCCGTGCGACCCTAAAAAGCTCAAATCTGTTATTGTCCAGGCTCTTAAGACCAGAAAATACATTACAGACCACGTTTTCAGGTCTGTAATTTCCAGGATAAGTTCTCTGCCCAGTGTTCCTGAAGTCTACGTCCGGGTGATGGATGAACTTGCCTCCGACGACCCGTCCCTGCCAAAAGTCGGCAAGATAATCTCCATGGACGTGAGCATGTGCGCCCAGTTGCTTAAGCTGGTCAATTCTTCCTTTTTTGGATTTTTCCGGCGCATATCCAGTCCGGAGCAGGCTGCCACCCTGCTGGGCATGAATGTTTTACGATCCTTGATCCTGTCCGTGCATATTTTTTCAGTATATGATTTCTCCAAGGTACAGGGCTTTTCCCTGTCAGGCCTTTGGGAGCATTGTCTGGCCAGCGCAAAACTGGCCCAGGGTCTGGCCAGGATAGAAGGGCTGTCAAGAGAAGAAGCCGGAGACTGCTACATGGGCGGAGTACTGCATGATGTAGGCAAGCTGGTCCTGGCCAGTCAGATGCCGGAGCAGTATAATGCTGTCCTGGAAAAGGTCCGCCAGGAGAAGATTTTGCTTTCTGATGCCGAACAGGAAGTCCTTGGAGCGACTCACGCAGAAGTTGGGGCCTATCTCATGGCGCTGTGGGGTCTGCCCGAGGCAATTGTGGAGGCAATTGCCTATCATCATCAGCCCAGAGTATCAAATGGTTCCTTTCAGCCCCAGACAGCGGTTTACGCGGCCAACATTCTGGAAAAAACATCCTTCGTCATCCACCCTGATTATACAAAACCGGAGCTTGACCGGGAATATCTTGAATCCATGTCTTTGACGGACAAAATACCAGCCTGGGAGGAAATGGCTTTGAAAATAGGGCGATCCAAAACAGAGAATGGCCGGGAACCAGAAGATCAGGGCTGAGAGGTGGCCGGGCCATAAGTCAATCCCCTTTTTCCTGCTTTTTTCTGCGCAGTTCAGCTGGAGGAATGAGCACGGATATGGGCTGTTTTACTCCATAAGTCTTATCCAGATTTTTCAATCTTTCAATTTGGTTCAAGGTAAATTCATTGCCCTTCTGCAGCAGGAACATTCCATTCAGGGAATAGACTCCCTCCCTTGTGATCATGTATGGAACAACCTCGTTCAGCCGGATCTCCCGGAAGGTGTATTGGTCCTCCATCTGCAAAATTTCAACAAAAGACTTAATCACTTTCGGATCATACCGTTCTTTCCGGTCAATCATCTTGAGCAGGCTGTTCTTCCTGGAGATTCCCCTGTTGATCAGCAAATCATAATCCAGGGTGACTTTAAGAATCCTTGCTCCCAGGGGGATTTCATCTCCCTTGACGGTATCCTCCGGAACTCCCTGACCATTATAATGTTTCTCCTGATAGGCGATCATTCTGCCCAGACCCTCGAGACGCGGGATCTTGCTGATCAGATTCGAGGCAATTGAAGGATGATCGCTGAAAAGCTGCATTTCCTCTCCTTCCAGCTTTTCTCCGGTTTCAATTTTTTTAAGTACTTCTGCCGGCAATATCACGCAGCCGATTTGGGAAAGCATTGCCCCGGTTTCATAGAACCAGACATCAATTTCGCCCAGGTGGATGGCAATATCCCGGACAAATCTCTTAATCCGGGTGGCCCGGCCCATGGCCTCCTCATTGGTCATACCAAGAATGTCGGTCAAAACGTCGGTTATCCCGGTTACTGTCTTTTCCATGATATCTTTTTCAGAAGTGATCAGCCGGTAAAGTTCAATTCCGTCCTGCAGGGCGTGATCAATGTCCCTGGGGGAACAAGGCTTGATCAGAAACCGGAAGACGTTTCCGCTGTTGATGGCCTCTACAGCCGCACCCAGGTCTCCATGTCCGGTGAGCATGATCCTGACTGATTCAGGAAACAGATCCTTGACCCTGGATAAAAATTCAATGCCGTTCATTTTGGGCATTTTAAGATCAGCCACCACAACCGCATAAGGTCCTTTATCGTTAATGGTTCTGAGACCTTCCACAGGGCCGAGTGCTGTGGCCACATCATACTTCTTGCGCAAGGTTCTCTTGAATCCCTCCAGGATGTTTAAATCGTCATCAACAAAAAGAACTTTCTGATTGGACATGACTGCTCCGGTTTATTGGTGGGCGTAAAAATTGACGGGAGAATGTTCTGGATTTTGCAAAAAACTGCGCATCAATATTGCCTTATCCCAGGATCATTACCAGGAACACCTTCTTTTTCAAGAGGAAATGTCAGATCAAATTAAAACTACGGGATAGTCCAGGTTTTTTCTCCTGTATTTCGACATAAGCGGGGACGAACTGAAAAGACGATTTGATCTCTGCAAGGCGGAGATGGATAAAATCTTGAAACCGGAATAGGGTATAAAACAAGAAGACCTGGCCCCCGGATCTGGTCCGGGGTGACGGTTAACAGTCTGCCTGGTAAGGGCTTTTTCAACACCCTGACAATTATTTTGATTGCCCGGCCCTACTGAGCGCACAATCCTCCATCCACCAGCAGACTCGCCCCGGTGACAAAAGCAGCTTCATCCGAAGCCAGATAGAGCACTGCAAAGGCAATCTCATCAGGCGTGCCGATTCTGCCCATGGGGTGCCACTGACCAAGATCCTTTTTGCTGGAATCCTGTTCTTCTGCTCCGTAGTCAGCCATGCCCGTATCCACATAACCCGGCTGCACAGCGTTTACCCGGACTCCGCGTTTGGCGTATTCAATGGCCACGTCTTTGGTCATGGCCAGCACAGCGCCTTTGCTGGCACTGTAAAGGACATGTCCGGGCGTGCCGATGACTCCTGCCACCGAAGACATGTTGACAATAGATCCTCCGTCGGATTTTTCCATGGCCGGGGCAAAAGTGCGCATACCAAGAAATACGCCCATGCTGTTGATATCCATGAGTTTCTTCCATTGATCCACCGAGGTTTGCTCCAGATCCTCAATAATATAAATACCGGCGTTATTAACCAGGATATCAGGCTCGCCGTAGAGTTTCCGGGTCTGGTCCAGAACATGTTCCCAGTCGCTTTCCCGGGTCACGTCCTGGGCGACAAAAGCGGCCCGCAGGCCCTGGTCCCTGATGCCTGAAGCTACCTGCTCTCCTTCCTGCTCATTGCGCTGGGTCAGGATGACCCGGGCGCCTTCCCTGGCCAGCATCTCAGCGCAGGCTCTGCCGATACCCTTGCCTCCGCCGGTAACCACAGCAATCTTATCTTTGACTCGGTCCATTATGACCTCCTTGTGTTTTTTCTGGTTTTTTATAAGTTTTCTTTATTCACTTCTCTTGGGCATTAAACCCGGGCAAACAGTGCCCTGACCTGTTTTACGCCGTCCCCGGCAATCAATTGATTCTGTTAAGAAGCTGCTGAAGACATTCAGCTGAAACCGGTGAGATGCCCCGGCCTTTGGTTTTGGTTCAAACAGTCTTGTTGCAGCAGTCGCAGGATACGGCGTTGTCGGCTTTATCCTTTTGGATAAAGGCAGCAGACAGATAGAGAGCTCTATACAACATAACCTAGGGGTACAGATATGGATGTCAAATCATTATTATCCTTCTTAAAACCATTTTTGACAGCTTCCTCCACGGGTTTTAAATTTTGAACTTGTCATTATGGCTTCATAACCGTATATAATCATCAAAATATAGAAAAAAAACGTATCTATTCACCACATGTTATGATCAGCACTGAATCTAAGGCCGGTCCCCGGTTCATGTTTCGCCATTGATGCGATGTTTGACCGTTGCAGGTTCCGTTCAGGCAAACCATACACATTAAAAACCGCCGTTTTTTTTCCAAATATGCAAGGTTTCCACTCCAGTATAACATGTCCGGCTAATGGTTTGCCTTAGGGAACCGCGACAGGGAGTTCGTATCAACAGAAACATGAACCAGGGACTGGCCGCCGGCTATTGTGAATAGTTACAAAAAAACGATTAAAAAGGTTGCAATATGAACAGGTCCAAGCAGAGATATCAAACTTTGGGAGGGAAACATCCCTGGACGCTCAAAGCCGGAGAAGCGGTCAAACAACTCAAATCTGATCCAGAAAAGGGATTAAATCCAGGCGAGGTCCATAACCGTTTACAAAAACACGGCCCCAATCGAATTGAAGCAGCAAAACAGCGGTCAGTCTGGGAAATATTTACGGCCCAGTTCAAGAGTCTTATTGCGGCCCTTCTGGGCGCTGCTGGAGGCGTATCTTTCATCCTGGGAGAATTGCTGGAAGGATTCTCCATCCTGGCCGCATTGTTAATCAATGTGGTCATAGGATTTGCAACAGAACTGCGTGCGGTTCGTTCCATGGAAGCCCTTAGGCAGATGACCCGGGAGCAGGCCCGGGTACTGCGTCAGGGGAAAATCCGGCATGTTCCTGTATCAGAGATAGTCCCCGGAGACATAGTATCCCTGGAAGGCGGGGACCTGATTCCCGCGGATCTCAGGCTGATTGAGTCCAACCGGATTCAGGCCGATGAATCCTCCTTGACCGGAGAGTCTGTTCCTGTAAGCAAGCAAGTTGAGGCTCTGCCTGAGGACACTCCCCTGGGAGAGCGAACCAACATGCTCTTCAAGGGCACTGCCCTGACTCAGGGTTCAGGCAAGGCAGTGGCGGTGTCCACGGGCATGTCCACGGAACTGGGGCATATTTCCCGGCTGACTGAAGGGGCCGCGGAAGAGGCTCTGACCCCTCTGGAAAAACGCCTGAACCAGCTGGGACAAAAACTGATCTGGTTTACGCTGGCCATAGCCGGACTGATAGGCCTGACAGGCGTGTTCGCCGGCAATGATCTGGTATTGATTTTCAAGACTTCAGTCGCCCTGGCTGTGGCGGCCATCCCCGAGGGTTTACCCATTGTGGCTACTATAGCCCTGGCCCGGGGCATGTGGCGCATGGCCCGGAAAAACGCCCTGGTCAACCGGCTTTCCGCGGTGGAAACCCTTGGTTCCACCAGTATTATCTGCGCGGATAAAACCGGGACCCTGACTGAAAACCAAATGGTTCTGTCCACTCTGGTCGCGGTTGATTCCGACGGGATAATTCATATCCACTGGGTACCGGAACAGGAACCACCTTTTTCAGCGGACAACCATGCAGCAACCGATGAATCCTTCCGCAGGTTTATTACAGATACCATTACCATCGGGGTATTGTGCAACAACGCCCAGACAGCAGAAAACAGCGATGCTGTGGGGGATCCCATGGAAGTAGCCCTGCTTCGGGCCGGTCTTGATATTGGACTGAAGCGCGATGATCTGCTGCAGTCTAAACCCGAGGAACAGGAAGAAGCGTTCCGGCCTGAAACTAAAATGATGGCTACCTGGCATAAGCAGGAAGAAGATTATCTGGCAGCGGTTAAAGGCGCGCCAGAGGCGGTGCTGCGGGCTTGCAGCCATGTCCTGACAGCTGACCTCAAAGAGCGAAAGATGGATGACGGCCTGCGAAACGAACTGCTGGAAGCCAATGACTCATTAGCTGAAAAAGGGCTCCGGGTGCTGGCCATGGCTCGAAAGCATACCCGGGACATAGAAGACGATCCTTATGATTCCCTGGTTTTTATGGGCTTTGTGGGGCTGTTGGATCCACCCAGAAAAAACATCCGGGAGGTTATCCAGGATCTGAACCAGGCCGGAGTAAGGGTGGTCATGGTCACAGGCGATCATCCAGGGACCGCCAAGGCCATAGCCCGGAAGCTGGAACTGCCCGGACACACGGATTCAGTGATCATGGGCGATGAACTTAAAAGTCCTGAGGATTACGATTCCGGGGAACGCCACAATTTATTGAAGTCATCTGTTTTTGCGAGGATTTCTCCGGAACAGAAACTGAATCTCGTTTCGCTGTTTCAGGCGGACGGCTCGGTAGTGGCCATGACAGGGGACGGAGTCAACGATGCCCCGGCTCTGACCAGGGCCGATATCGGGGTGGCCATGGGCAAACGGGGGACCCCGGTGGCCAGGGAAGCTTCGGATATCGTACTCAAGGACGATAACTTTGCTACCATCGACCTGGCTGTGGAACAGGGCCGGATCATCTTTAATAATATTAGAAAATTTATTGTTTACCTGCTGTCAGGCAACATCGGGGGCATTCTGATAGTGGGTGTGGCCATGCTTTTCGGCACCACTCTGCCTCTTCTTCCTCTGCAGATTTTATATTTGAACATGATCAGCGACGTGTTCCCGGCCCTGGCCCTGGGAGTGGGCAAGGGGGAACATAAGGTTATGAACCGGCCGCCCCGGCCGCCCTCTGAACCTGTGGTTCCCGGAGCTCTCTGGTTGGTTATTGCCGGATATGGAGTACTTATTGCCGCGGCTGTGCTGTCCGGTTTCTGGATATCTTTAGTGAAGATGTCTCTGCCTGCCCAGCGCGCGGTGACCATATCCTTTCTCATTCTGGCATTGGCCAGAACATGGCACGTGTTCAATATGCGCGATTTCGGCTCCCGCGCCCTGTTCAATGACGTGACCCGCAACCCCTTTGTCTGGGGGGCGGTGATCCTGAGCATCGGCCTGCT
>JAWOGL010000099.1:0-3159 GCA_046496945.1 Desulfonatronovibrio sp. | reverse complement strand
AAACCACAGGCCACAACATCAATACCATACACTAAGCTTATCGAATGGCTGCAGGAATACCTGCAACTTTCACCCCAGGAAATGGTCGATAAGGTTTATCAACGCGCAACTGAATACGCAGAGGTTTCAGTGCCGACAGATGATGCCGCCGCCCTTGCAATCCGAGTTACAGAATAATTTCTGCAAATGCCAAAGCAACGACTCCTGCTGCACGCATCCTAAGGTCGAATACACATCTTGACGCTGTTCTGGCTGGGCAGGATGACAAAAAGCAACCATTTTTAACGTCGAAAACACTTTTTGAAGTAAACTCAACCTTCGTTATTCCCCCGTTCCTTAACGACACTGGCGGCGGATTTAATAACACCGGCGATATCTGCCATGTCAGTCGGGATAATCATGGAATTATTTTCCTTGGCAAGATTACCAAACTGGGTAAGATATTGTTCTGCCAGGCGCATATTAACAGCCTTGTCCCCGCCTTCATTGCTCAAGGCTTCCGCCACTTTCGTCAGGCTTAGTGCCGTTGCTTCCGCCACCTTTTCAATCTCGTAGGCCCGTCCGTCGGCAATATTAATAGTTTTCTGGCGTTCTCCTTCCGAATTTTCTATAGCAGCATTCTTTTCCCCCTCTGCTTTGTTGATAGCAGACTGGCGATAGCCTTCCGATTCGGCAATAGTCGCTCTTTTTTCTCGCTCCGCTTTCATCTGTTTTTCCATCGCCTCTTTAATACTCTGCGGCGGCGCGATATTCTTAACCTCATACCGGGTCACCTTTACTCCCCAGGGATCGGAAGCCTTATCCACAGCGTTGACAATCTCCTGATTGATCGTGTCTCGCTCTTCGAATGTTTTATCAAGGTCGAGTTTTCCCATCACGCTGCGCATCGTCGTCTGCGCTAGTTGAATCGCGGCAAACTCATAGTTTCCGATACCATAGGATGCATTCTGTGGGTCCACCACCTGCATATAGAGAATTCCATCGACCTCGACCGAAATATTATCTTTGGTAATACAGGTTTGTGACGGGACATCTACTGCCTTTTCCTTCAGAGTATGTTTGTAAGCTACCCTGTCAATAAACGGGACAAGAACATGTAAACCAGCTTCCAGAGTGGTGAGGTATTTCCCCAGGCGTTCCACGATGTAAGCGGTTTTCTGGGGCACGATCTGGACACTCTTTACGACCAGAGTGATAACGAAAACAACAACAATTAATAAAATTACAGTACCGGCATCCATAAACATCTTCTCCTTTTAATTTTCAGTTTCACTAATTTTCTCTACTGTAAAAGTCATATTGTCCTGACTTATAATCCGGACAATTTCTCCTTCTGCAATTTCCTCGTCGTTACCGCCCGCCCAGGGAGTTTATCATGAGCCCAGACATCTCTTAAGGCTCGCATGTGCTGACCGTTTTATCCCTATGGAGGATGCGGATCGCTGTTGTGGGATGGGGGGAACCTACGGCCTCAGTCACCGGGAGATGTCCAAGGCTGTTCTGGGTCGGAAAACGGATGCAGTCCAGGCCAGCAAAGCGGCTCAAATCGCCACCGGATGCCCGGCCTGCATGATCCAGCTCCAGGATGGAATCAGCCGGGCCGGTTTGCAGGTGGGAGTCAAGCATACAGTGGAAGTGGTGGCCCAGGCTATGGGCTGGGAGGGCTCGTCGGGTGGACACTCGTATGAAACTCGATGATGGCTTATCTCACGATCCCTCCACTTCAAGCTCCCCCTGCAATCTGGCCAGCCGCTGCGGGTCATAGGCTGCTTTGCGTCTGGGGCATTTGCGGGTGCACAGCTGACAGCTGATGAAGCCTTCCGGATCTTGAAAATAAATTCCGGAAAGAGAGCTTGTGGGCAGCATGAGACAGCTGGAGGTCAGGCTGACCTGAGCCTTTTCCGGAATATGCCCCAGGATGCGGAATAAAGGGGCCTGCTGGTCAATGGGCCAGTCCGGAAGGGAGCCCGGCTGCATCCGCGACAGGTCGTGCAGGCCGTATCTGGCTTCAATGTCCTGACGCAGCGCATCAGCCGCCATATGGGTGGCTTGTTCGGCCAAAGCATGGGCCAGGTAGTTTTCCATCAAATCAGTCTTGGAATCCACCCAGGCAGCCAGTTCCTGTCCACAGGTGGCCACAAAGGGAAAGACCCGCTCTTGACTGGCCAGGTGAACGGCCAGGAGCTTGCTGTGCAGTCGTTCTCCAAGCAGACAGACGCTGTTCTGTGTGCAGTCTTCCGGAGCAGGGTCTATATAGCCGCCGATGGGGCTGCGGCAGGAGTGGGCTTGGGAGAGCAGCTTGTCCACCAACTCTTTGTCGGTTGGCCGCAGGCGATGCTCGGCGATGAAGGAGTCTGCATCCGGCAGCCATTCTGGGCAATAAATAATCCTTTCTGTCATGTGATCCTCTCGGACAAAAAAAGCCGGATCGTGTCGATCCGGCTTTTTGCCAGCCATAAATGACGATTTATCCGCAACTGGAGCAGGAAGAACAGCCGTCGCCACTGGCAGAGAGATTGGAGTTGACCCGAAAACCGTACGGTGATCCGTCCACTTCAATAGGCGAGGCAGTCTGCAACAGGCTTTTGTCCACGACAAAGGTATACCCTTTGACCTCGAATACATCATCTGTGTCTTTTTGCTCGTCCAGAGCAAGTCCCAATGAAGGTCCCCCTCACCCGGGAGCCATATAGACGCGGATGGAAGGGATTTCTGTCTTTTGAGCAAAATGCTGATCTAAAAGCTCTTTTGCTCCTTCTGTAAGGTCCAGCATAGATTCCTCCTGTTTTGGTGTTGTTTAAGAATAATTCTTACTCGAGCAGTTGTCAAATAACCAATCATCCTCCTGGTGTCGGCAGGGCTTTTTGGTTCTGCTTTCTATTTTCAACAATTTCAGGTGATTTGCTCTATCCCTGGATAATAGCAATTTGTGTTCAGTGTTCGGTGTTCAGTGTTCAGCATAAGAACTTGAGATTCCGAATGTTTCTTGATTTACTTGCCGTATGCCTGAAAATGTCCCCTGGTTTGTTTTCTGTAGTATCATTTCCTCATGAATCGGGCCTTTTGAAGCTGAACACTGAACACAGAAACCTGAACACTTTTAATGCCTTATACCTGAGAAAAAATAACCGAGGTGCGGCGAAGCTCATCCTTTTGCGG
>JAWOGL010000044.1:0-27259 GCA_046496945.1 Desulfonatronovibrio sp. | reverse complement strand
TTGATGGAGTTAAAAGAGTTTACTCCAAACCTCTTAGAAATAATTTTTATTACGTAAATGATTAGAAAGTAATCGAACACAAAGATAGCTGACCCTACTAATATTCCTCCCAGAAAGATAAAAATAATCGATCCCCAGACAAAACCGGTTAAACCCGAATTTAATATGATCCGAATGACTATTCCGATAATAACTAAGAATGAAAAATAAAAACCAGAAATTAGGATATGTTTGATTTTACTTGGTTCTTTTGGTCGTTCACTAGTAGGAGGATGTGTACGTAAGAGAACACCTTGAGACTTCTTAGAGGTGCTTTTTGGCTCTCTTAGTTGCCTATTGTATTCTTCTATCTTCATCAAGGCACTTTTAAGCCCAGCGGAATCAGATGTCACGTCAGCAAGCGTTTCAATATTTCTACTCAACGTAAACAGTAAAATTACACCACCTCCCATTATCAATATATATCCGAAAATAATTAAGAAGATGTTATTTATTGCTATCTCTATCATAGAGAGTAGTACAATTGATGTTAATATCCCAGGGAGTATAAGGGTAAGATTGTGCTTCTGCTGGATGTGATTATTCTCATGATTCATAATTTCTGTAAATTCTGCTTCGGTCAGAATTTTACGGAGCCTGGTGGTTGCCATAATATATCCAAAATGTTTTGAAAATCCTACTGCCAGGGCATTTGCGAGCTCATCTTCTATTTCAAATATAGGTATCCCTAACTTACTCTCTCTGATTTGGCTTACCGAACCTTTTGAAATTGCAGCCCTAAGAGTAATTTGATTTAATATAATATAAAGGAATAGGATTGATATTCCGCTGATAACTAAACTTAAAGGAAGACCGATATAATCTATAGCTACGGAGTTTATTACACTTGAGATAAAAAAAGCGTAAAAATTATTAATCCCAAAACGTATGAAATTGACTCCTGGTTTTTTTTCGAGGGAAGCATTTTTTTTCTCGCTATCTTTCTGATCTTTCATGTTCATGTCCATCGTTCTCTTTTCATCTCTCTTTCTTATTAACTATCATAGTTTTTTATATAATTATTTCTCCCATCACTAGGGTTCTTGTATGAATGGGATTTTAGCAAAATAATATATGCTATTTTTGAATTAAATAACTTAATCAAAAGAAGGCGGCTATTCTTCAAAATACAAGGTATTTGCAGTTTTTCTTAGGCCATAATCCTCTCCTATCTCTAAAGCTTTCTTCCAGATATTATCATCTAATTCCTTGTCTTCTTTAAGATCGCGGAAAATAGTCCTGATAAGGACGTTCGTTGACAAGTATCTGTCCGGAACCGCTGTAAAGCCTTGTTCTGGCGACAGATGTTTTTCTTCTGCCTGTACCGTAATAAAAATCTTCCTTCATGAGTGTATCTCCAAACTGGGTTGTTATTCCTGAGTTGCGGGCATCTGGGCCTGGTGCGGATGATTGGGCCCGGTGTATATTTTCAGCTTTTTTAAAAGTTCACGGCCAATCTTGTTTTTAGGGAGCATGCCGCGGACAGAGTGCTTAATAACTTCCTCAGGCTTTTTCTGCATGAGTTTTTCCAGGGTGATATCTTTGATTCCACCTGGAAAACCTGTATAATGGTAATATTTTTTCTGGTTGAGTTTGTCTCCGGTTACCTTGATCTTGTCAGCATTGATTACAATTACGAAATCACCCATATCCATGTGCGGAGCGAATTCGGGTTTGTTCTTCCCTCTGAGCTTGATCGCGATATCAGTAGCCATTCTGCCCAGGATTTTGTCCTGAGCGTCGATTACATGCCAGTTGCGCTGGGCGTCCTGTGGTCTGGGGCTATATGTCTTCATAGTTTAACTCCTGTCTGAATTGAAAGAAGGAACTATTAGGTGATTTTTTTTCACCTGTCAACATGAAAAAAGTCAAATTTCAGAGGTTTTTCCTGCGCGGGTGTGTTCCTTGCCTCGGTTTGAAAATTATTTTATCTTTAAATTTACGGTCATCACTGCCAGTGTCCGGCCTTGGGTTCATGTTTATACTGACGCGGGTTTACAGGATAGCAAAAACGGAGAAATTGTATGATTTTTCAACTTCCCAGTGTGAGAAAAGGTTTACTCCAGCTTATTTTTTCAGGCTCGTTTATGAAGAGATGGAATGACAAGCTAAGACCAGTTGAACTGGTGGAGGTGGATAAACAGGGGCATAAGATGATCACGGCCTTTACCCTGCTTATGCTTAATTCAGAAGGCATGTCCCGGGAAAAGAAGCAGGATCTGGCCGAGGAGATAATTCTCGGCGGTATCTTTGAATATCTTTACAGACTGGTTATCACCGATATCAAGCCTCCGGTTTTTTATCAGATTAAGTCCAACCCTGAACATTACAGACAGCTTACCAAGTGGGTCCTGGAGCAGCTGGAACCAAAGATTCAGCCCCTGGGTGCTGAATTCTGGGATCGATTCCGCGCCTTTCTCCAAAAACCCGATGATGACAGCCTGTCCCGAAGAATTTTGAACGGGGCTCACATTTTTGCGAGCAGCTGGGAATTTTCCCTGATAAAAGGAATTAATCCCGGAGATCAGGAAATAAAAGAAATTGAAGAAAATTTTCAGGTGCTTTTGAAGGAACATGAAGATCTCAAGGGCATGCAGGATTTGATTCACGGATCTCAGATGGAAGTGGGGGGATTTTTAAATCTCTGCGGCAGGCTGCGTTTTCAGAAAAGGTGGTCTCAGACTCCGAGAATACCGGAGACATCTGTGCTGGGGCATATGTTTATTGTAGCCTGCTTTGCTTATTTCTTCAGTCTTTCGGTGCGGGCCTGCCCCCGGAGAAGACAGAATAATTTTTTTGCCGGACTCCTGCATGACCTGCCTGAACTTCTGACCAGAGACATAATATCTCCGGTCAAGAAATCCGTTCAGGACATCGGAGACCTGATCAAGGAGTATGAAAACCAGGAACTGGAAAAACGAGTTTTTACTTTGTTTGAGAAACCGGTTTACCACGGACTGGCCCGGAGGCTGCGTTACTTTCTGGGGACTGACGGAGCAACCGAGTTTGACAACACCATTATCAGGGATAATAAAGTCGTTACGGTCAGATGGGAGGATCTGGAAAGTTTGTACAATCAGGATGGTTTTGATCCCAAAGACGGTTATCTGCTCAAGGTCTGCGACAACCTGGCCGCGTTTATCGAGGCTTATACCGCCACCAGAAATGGAATAACCAATGAGCAGCTTTACCATGCCCAATGGAAAATCAGGAATCTTTATCTGAAACAGCCTTTTCTGGGAGGAGTGCATATCGGTGCATTACTGGCTGATTTTGATTGACTTAACAGTTCAAAGTCAAACTGCTGCATTTTTGCATTTCAGTGGTCTAAAGTGTTAGCATAGTTTCCATCTGGAAAGTCTTTCTTTCAGGATGCTGAAACTAGGATAAAAAGGAGAGAATGATGTTGTACCGCAAGAGAGCATGGGATATAATGCGCAGTGATTTTTCCAGTGTGAAGGAAGATGCCACCCTGAGCCAGGTCATTGAAGCCATGGAAGAAAGCCTTGTTCATTATCCGGATAATAATTTTGTGCTGGTCACCGGCAAAGGCGGCAAGTTTCTGGGAGGCATCTCCATGTGGAATATTATTAAGGCAATGGGACCTGATCTTTTGAAAAAGACGGCTGGAGACCAAAGTCCGGGCAGCGCGGATAAGAGCTTTAAGCTGGCCTGTCAGCTGGGCGCTCAGACCGGCATTAAAAAAATTATCCAGAAAGATATTCCTGTGATCAACCCTAACGACACATTGGCCAGGGTTATTGAAGCTGTCCTGGACTACAGGCAGGGCAAGGCTGTGGTGGAAGAAGGCGGAAGAGTCATGGGGGTGGTCATGCTGGCCGATATATACAAAGAAATTGCCCGCAATTTATGACCAGCCGGCATCACCTGGCCCAGATCACAATCTGTCGAGATATTTGTCCTCTGCGCAGCCGGGTCCCTGCTTCAGCAAAAACAGGGATCATCCGGTCATGAATTTCAGGTAATAACCCTTAGTGGGATAAGCCCAGAGGGTTTGCTTCAAGTCCCTGACTGCAAGTTTCATCCTTATGGCCAGGGCAAACAGGTTGGCCATTTCGTCGGTTCCGGCGCCCAGGATATGAGCTCCAATTATTATGTCCTTATCATTATCAATTAAAATTTTGCATCCCGCGTGTTTCTGCCCCAGGTTGGCCCATGAAAACCAATCGGCCATATTTTCATGGATAACCCTGAAATCAATCCCTGCTTCCCGGGCTTCTTCCTCCAGAAGGCCTACAGCGCTCAAAGGCGGAGCAGTAAAAACCACCCTGGGAATTCCGGCATAGTCGCAGGTTCTGCTTTGGGGCTGAATGATATTGGCTCCTGCTGTCTTACCTTCCATATCTCCTGTGGGGGTCAGGGCAAAAGGGGTATCCGCCGCGTCCCCGGCCGCGAAAAATTTGGGATTGTCCTTACACTGCATGTACTGGTTTACTGGTATGCCCCGTCTGGAAACCGAGATCCCTGGCTTGTCAAGATTGAGCGCCTCAATGTCGGGTTTGCGCCCGGCGCCGTGAACAACCATGTCCGCCTGTACTGTAATTTCATTATTGTTTTGCCCGGCCTTGACCAGAAGACCCTGGTCATCTCGGGTCACTGATTTCAGTGGGGTGTTTAGATGAATTTTCACGCCGGCGTCTTTTAAAGCATCCACCAGGCCCTGAGAAAGATCCGCGTCAAATTGCTTAAGCACCCTGGAGCTTCGGTGGACAATGCTTGTCCTGGCTCCTGCCCTGGCTGCCACAGAAGCGAATTCAAAAGAGATAAATCCTCCTCCGATGAAACATATCCTTTCAGGAAGCTTGTTCAAAGCCAGAAAATCATCGCTGCTGGAGATGTGTTCTTCTCCTGGAACGTTCAGGCTGAGGGGCTTAATGCCGGTGGCCAGGACAAAGTATTCGCCTTCAAGCACATGAGATCCCACTCTGACCTGGTACTTATCCACAAACGCGGCCTGGCCGTTATACGTGTCAATGCCCATTTTCCCATAGGATTCCTGAATTTGCTCTTTTTTTCCCTGCACAAAGCTGTCTCTGAATTCTGCCAGGTCTTTCCAGTTTATTTGGGGAGCATTCTCAATACCCTTGCCTTTGAGGCCCCGGGCCAGAGCAATGATTTCCGCCGCACCTGTCAGAATTTTTTTGGGGTTGCATCCGCGCAAAGGGCAGGTCCCTCCAAAACCGTAATCTTCAATCATGGCCACTTTAAGTCCTTGCCCGGCGCAGGTGGAAGCGCAGGCTCCACCTGCAGGTCCGGCTCCTATAACGATCACATCATACTTTTTCATGTTTTCTCCAATACTTAACATTCAAGGACATTGATCTTTAGCTTATCTTCCCAATAAAAGTAAATCCGATTTTACTTCTTATATCTGAGGTAAAATTTTCTTACAGTCAAGGAAACTGTTTTCCGGCCGGGGAATCCGAGCTGAAGCTATTTGGATTATCTATGGAAAATCAGCAAAAGTATTTGAAATTGGTATTAGACATTCGGAAAAAAAATCAAGTAGATGTTTTGTGGGCAGGCTGGCTGCCGGAAGCAAAAGCGACAATCTCCGCCTGCGGAAAGAAAGCCTTTGCGGATGGAAACTAATTGATGGAGTTTTGGGCAAGGACTTTTTTAACATGCTGTTAAAACCTTTGAATGGGATCAAAATTGGAACTTGTATTTATCTGTCCGGTACGAAACAGAGATTTTTCCACCACCAGCTGGACGGTTTCAGAATCTCTGGTGCCTGTTTCAGACAGTCATGGAAAGAAAAAGCTTCTTGGCAGTGTAAAGGCTTACTGCCCTTACTGTTCTGAGGATCACGCTTTTTCACCTGATGAAATTCCCTGTCCTTTGAGTAATGGTATGTCTGGGTGAGCATGCGCTGTTAAGGCGTGTCAAAATATTTTGCTGTTTCTTTAATATTCAAATTTTGTAAGTAAAAAGGAGGGGGTTAATGACCAGGAAAAATGTTTTTGCCACCCTGGGCGGGATTATTGCCGTGGGTGCGGTTATTGGTGTGCTGGCACCGCTTCTGCAGAAAATGGGCAATCCACCCAATATGGGTATCTGCGTGGCCTGTTTTGAAAGAGATATTGCCGGGGCTATAGGGCTGCACCGGGCCGCGGTAGTGCAGTATCTGCGTCCGGAGATTCTGGGTTTTGTGCTTGGCTCTCTGGCCGCGGCATTGATGTTCAGAGAGTTTAAGCCCAGTGGTGGTTCCGCGCCCATGACCAGATTTGTCCTGGGCATGGTTGCCATGATTGGGGCTCTGGTTTTTCTGGGCTGTCCCTGGCGCGCGATTCTAAGGCTGGCCGGAGGTGACGGAAACGCAATTCTGGGCCTGGCCGGTCTGGCAGCAGGAGTCTGGATAGGAACCCTATTTTTCAGAAAAGGATACAATCTAGGCAGAAATTATAAACAATCAGTGGCCACTGGCCTTATGCTGCCTTTGATCATGCTTGGCTTGCTGGCTTTGAGGCTTATGTTTCCCCCCATTGAGGGAGCGGATGAGAGCGGAATATTGTTTTATTCCCTCAAGGGTCCGGGGGCTGGATACGCACCGCTGCTTGTTTCCCTGGTTGTGGGCCTGGGTATAGGTTTTCTGGCCCAGCGCAGCCGCTTCTGTACTATGGGGGCTATAAGGGATTTGATTCTGTTCAAACAGATCCATCTTATGGCCGGGTTTCTGGCCCTTCTGGCAGTAGCCTTTGTGGTTAATATTCTGCTTGGGCAGTTTCATCCCGGGTTTGAAGGGCAGCCGGTTGCCCATAATCTTCATTTCTGGAATTTCGCAGGCATGCTGGTGGCCGGGCTGGCTTTTGCCCTGGCCGGAGGATGTCCGGGAAGACAGCTTTTCATGTCCGGCGAAGGCAACGGTGACGCCGGGATATTTGTCCTGGGAATGATCACCGGAGCGGCACTGGCCCATAACTGGGGGCTGGCCAGTTCACCGGCGGGGCTTGGACCCCATGGAGCTGCAGCCACGTTTATTGGCCTGGCAGTATGCCTGGGGGTCGGTTTCATGAATCTGAAAAAAGCATAATCAAGGAGAAGATAAATGGCTCATAAAATAGACGCGCGCGGCCTGGCCTGTCCTCAACCCGTGCTTTTGACAATGGAAGGGATTAAATCTACAAGCGATTCCGCCATTGAAGTGCTGGTGGACAATGAAGCCAGCCGGGAAAATGTCAGCCGGGCCGCGGAAACCAATGGCTGGAAAGTCAGTGATTCTGTAAAATCCGGGGAAGATTTCAAAATAACAATTCAAAAGCAATGAGATTTTTAAAAACCATATTCGGCGGTAATTCAGACAAGCCCGGAGGCTTGTCTGAAAGAGGCATCATAGTTTTTCATCATACCAGTGATGTAATAAAGGCGGAAGCTGTTCTCAGAGCAGAGGACCTTGATGTCCATGTCAAGGGTCCTCCGCCTGAGATTCAGACCGGATGCGATATGGTGATTGAGTTTCCTCTGATCAGCCAGCTTCAGGCAGTTGAAATCCTTAAAAAACACAGGATTGAATCAGTTCAGATCACCACTGTCCAGGATCACCTTCTTGAACCGGTGTCGCTTTATAATGTCAAGGACCTGGGAGATTATCTTATGGTCAGGGCGGCCAACATGAAAATAACCGTGAACAAGCAAACTCTGGAGATAGTTAATGTCTCCGGCGGCGGATGCCCTGATGTTCCTTTTCTGGCGGAACAGCTGGTGGGAGAAAACCTGTTTGAAGCACCTGACCCGGCTGATAACGGCAAGACTCTTTGCGGATATTCCCTGCATCTGGCTTATGAGGAGATGAAGCGAAGATGTCATGGCTGATTGTAGGGACCGTACCCGATGATGACTTTCCCCTGATTCATGGACAGGCCAGAGTAAAAAACAGTTTTTTGCATGTTGAAGATCATCAGATTAAAATCGCCCGGGGGACTCCGGCTCTGGCTGCCACCACCTGTATGGCTGCAGAGGCGCTGAATATTGATGGCCCGGAAGTTCTTCTGGTGGGTGACGCGGGCGGAGGTTCCGGAAGCAGAAAGCTATACGCCCGTCTTGTCGATATGCTGGCTGATTTCAAAACCTCCGGGTTCACTTTTCATTATCTGCAGCCGGACATCTACTGGCATAATCAGGTGCTGTGGGCGATTCAGGACAAAGTTGGTCAGGCATGTCTGGTGGCTGATGCCGGATTTATGTATGTGGCCAAAATGAGCGGCTTTGCTGCTGATTATGATCTTTTTACCCCGGATATCGGCGAGCTGTGCTTTCTTGCCGATGAAACCGCGCCTCATCCATTTTATACCAGAGGGTTTCTTCTGGAAGATGAATCCAGAGTTGAAGAATATATTGCCAGAGCCTGCAAAGAGAAAAACGCGGCCCGGCACCTCATGGTCAAAGGAGCCAAAGATTATATTGCCAAAGATAATGTGATACTTTCAACCGTATCCGAACCAAGGGTTGAGGCCATGGAAGCAATTGGCGGTACCGGAGACAGCCTGACCGGGATAATTACCGCTTATCTCATGGCTGGACATGAAATCCCCCGGGCCTGTCATCTTGGCGCTCTGGCCAACCGGTACCTCGGGCTTCTGGCTGATCCCACTCCGGCCTGCAGCGTGGCCGACCTTCTTCCTTTCCTGAAAGACGCCGTGAAAAAATCAATTGAATCCAACGATTGAAGTTCCACCAGGAACAAGCTCAGTCCCTGTTGGTTTTCCGCAGTTTGAAATTACAGCAAATTAATTGAGGACCATTTGTCAGAGGCCGGATTAATCCGGCCTTTTTTATTGGTATATTCAGGCATGAACTCCTGTTGTTTTCTGTAAACATGTTTTTGGTGATGTTTTTTAATAAGGACTCTTGGACAGTTTAGGTCTATGAAGGAAGCTAAAGATGGGTTAGACTGGTTAAAACAGACTGCAGTCACTTTTTGAAACATAGTAAAAATTTTCCTTGTTTACATTACCTGTTTTTTGTATTTGCAGGCATAGGAGTCTTAATATTCTAAAAAAAGAGACCCCAGACAGCAGTCAGCTTTTTTTTATTAAAAATTTCGATCCGGGAGTTATGACTATGAAAGATCGAGTATTCAAGGTCTTGTATATAGAAGATAATCCAGTGGATATCCGTTATTTTCAGGAAATCGCCAAAGATTTGAGGGATATTGAACTGGAGATTGTTTCGGCTACGACCCTTTCCCAGGGCAAGGAATTTCTGAACAGCAGCAAATTTGATTTGATTGTTTCTGATCTGGGACTTCCCGACAGTATGGGGCTATATACTGTAAAGCAGGTTTTAAACGAATATCCTGATTTGCCGGTCATAGTCATGACCAGTATCAATGATGAACAATTGGGCGTGAAAGCGATTAAAATGGGAGCTCAGGATTACCTGCCCAAGGGGAATTTTGACAGCGGACTTCTGGCCAGAGCCATAAAGTATTCAGTGGAAAGAAACTCATACTGTACCGACCTGTTTTCCCGTGGTCAGGCAAAATTTGAGGCATTGATGAAGAATATTGAAAGAGGAGCAGCCTTTTTTGATAAAGATATGTTTATGCAGGACTTTAACCAGGCCTTTGAACAAATTTTTAAGCAGGCCTGCAAAGGTATCAGTCTGGAAAAAATAGCCGGTCCTGACCTGGCGGCTTGCGCCGGAACAGCATTTTCCGGACAGGATGAGTCAGTTGAATGCGGGCTTGAAGGTTTTGCCGGCTCAGGATTTATGGGGTCATTGCTTTTTATTCCGGTAAAGGATCAGCCTGGGAAGCTACTTGGAGTTTTGTGTCTTGCCACTGAGAACCTCAAAGTAAAGCCTCTGATTGATCTGTATACTGAATAGGCATGCTGGTGAAGTTGACGGTTTCCGGATGAAAACTACTTAACAGGTTGTTGAAAATCTCCCAATTGGCTTTGTCGCTACAAAAAGTTCAAACTCGCACCTGCTTAATACGCCGCGACCTTGAACTTTTTTTGCTCTTTATCCGGCACCCACTTAAGTGAGTATTATCCCGGTATAAGTCTTTAATGGCGTCCTAAGTGGGTGCCGGACTGTCGCTTGGAATTTTTGAACAACCTGCATGGTAAGGACTTTCTCAACACGCTGTTAAGGAGATAATTTGGATCAGGACAAGGAACGTATTTTTGAAGATTGGGCGGTCCGGATTCAGGAAGTGTCCAGTTTCCTGGATACAGTTATAACTGATAAGGAACAGGACTTTTTAGATCTGGGGCAGGGCCTGCATGATATTTCTTCCAGATCAGGGAATCTTTCGGCCCAGGCCGATGAAATGACCGCTTTGACCAGCGGTGAAAGGATCATTGAAGCTCAACAGAGCCTTACCGGCAAGCTGGATGATATTACAGTGTTCTGCGACGTCAGCTGGGGTGAGAAAAGCGCTGGTCTCCTGGGCGGTGTACTTGAGCAAAGCAAAACCCTGTCTCTGCAGATGAATGATTTTAAGAAGATTGTTCGAACACTGAATGTGCTGAGTTTTACCACCAGGATTGAAAGCGCCCGGCTGGGAGATATCGGCCGCGGATTTATGACCCTGGCTGATGATGTAGAGGCCCTGGGGCGCAAGATGGTTGGTCACTGGCAAAGGATACTGGATGAAGCCACAAATCTTTACGATCTGGTTGAGTCGGCCAAATCCAGGGTTGAAGTGCTGATTCAGGATCAAAAAACCGGAGTAGCCCGGGTTCTTGAAGGGATCAACTCTAATCTGACCGCCCTTGACCAGGTCAGACAGAGTTCAGAACAGGCTGCCAAAGACCTGTCCGCCAGAGCAGGAGAAATTGCCTCCCATATCAGGGACATGGTTTCTTCCATGCAGTTTCACGACATAACCCGGCAGATAGTGGAGCATGTTCAGCAAACTCTCAATGAAGTGCTTAACCTCATCAGGCAGAATGGCCAGGTTTCAGGTGAAATGGATGAGGATGAATCTCTTAAGCAGTTAGCAGGGTGGATTAACAAAGTTTGCGCGTTGCAGATTCACCAGATGGATCAGGCCGGCAAGTCCTTTTTTGAAGCCGTGGAAAATTTAAAGACCAATCTTGATTCCATTGCCGTAAATATTGAACAGATGATGGATGGCCTGAAGGTCTCTCTGGGTAAGGGTGAGGATGAACAGCAAAATGTTTTAGGCAAAATCGGGGAAAAGATTTCTCAGGTTAAATCCAGTATTGAGAGCTTTGCCGGCCAGAGCAGAGAAATCGGGGATATTATGACGACAGTTGGAGGAAGTGTTTCTCAGATGTCATCTTTTGTAAATGATATTGAAGAAGTGGGGTCAGAGATTGAGCTCATCGCTCTTAACGCCAGTGTCCGGGCTGCCCATACCGGTTCCGAGGGCATGGCCCTGGGGGTGGTGGCAGTAGCCATACAACAGCTTTCAGGCAATGCCCGGGAAAAAACCGGAGCTGTGACCAGTACCCTGAATAAGATCTCAGAAGACGCGGGTACTCTTCAGGAATTAACCTCTAAAGCTGTGGATTTCAGCGGTTTTGAAACTTTAAGTTTGAAAATTGACAAGACTCTTGAGGAACTCGGCAGTCTGCAGACAGAAACTGAGGAGAAGCTTGGCTCCATACTGAATCAGGGTTCTGATCTGGCCGGGAGCATCCGCTTTCTTTCCAGCAGTCTGGAATTTCATCATGACGTATCCCGGGGTATGGATGAGGCCAGAAATTTGCTTTCTCAAATAGTCAGCCAGACAGAGGATCAGTTTGATTCAGATTTTGAACATATGGAATGGCCGGAAAACCTCAAAAGGATGTTTGATCGTTATACCATGCAGTCGCAAAGGCTTGTGCATCAAGCTCAGCTGGAAGCAGGAGAAGCAGAGCCTGTTGAGCAGGAAGAGCCGGATGACGATTCTCTGGGTGATAATATTGAATTGTTCTAAAAGGTTTTTAATGAGTTTTCATCCAAAAGTCTTTCTTTCCGAATGATAATTAACTATTCATACGCCCTGATGCAGTTTCAAGAATCCTTAACGCGCAGTTCTTTATGAATCATAACCATGAAAGGAGCCTGACATGGCTGATGTAGAAGTCAAAACCGACGGCACCGGAATATTCATTACTCTCAAGGGTGATTTCGACATTGAGAAAGCTTCCGAGCTGCACCGTATAGTACTGGACGCAACACAAAAGTACGATGTCGTGAACATAGACCTGGCAGAGGTGGGCAGGGTGGATCTTTCTTTTTTTCAGATTGTGTGCTCTCTATATAAAGAAGCAGTAAGAGAGGGAAAGAAACTTGTTTTTGATCCGATTCCCACCAAAATCATGACCAAAGCGGAAAAAATGGGATTCACCGAAGAATATACCGGTGGATATTTCTGGAAGGGAGAAGTTAATGCCTAAAAAGATTATGACTGTGGATGATTCAGCAAGTGTTCGTCAGATGGTCAGCTTTACCTTAAAGGAAGCAGGCTATGATGTGGTTGAAGCGGTTGATGGGAAGGATGCCCTGGGGAAACTTTCTTCACCGGTGGACATGATAATCACAGACCTGAATATGCCTAACATGGACGGCCTGGAACTCATACGTCAGGCCCGGGCAAAGGACGGGTTCAAGTTTGTTCCGATTATCATGCTGACCACCGAGTCTCAGGGAGAAAAAAAACAGGAAGGAAAGCAGGCCGGGGCTACCGGTTGGATAGTAAAACCATTCAAGCCCGAGCAGCTGCTGGCAGTGGTTAAGAAGGTGCTCGGCTGAACTGTTTGAATTATACAAATAATATGCCCCCAGGAGGCAGTAATGTCCATCGCTGACCAGGGCCGTCAGGCTTATATTGTGGAGGCTACAGAGCTTCTTGACGAACTGGAGCAGGCTCTTCTGGATCTGGAAGAGACCCCTGAAGATCAGGAGTTGATCAACAGGGTGTTCCGGTCCATGCATACCATTAAAGGGTCTGGATCCATGTTTGGTTTTGATGAGATCGCTTCGTTTACTCATGAAGTGGAAACCGTCATGGATCAGGTACGAAGCGGTGATGTGAAACTTAGCCCGGATCTTATTGATAATCTTTTCAAGTCCAGGGATCTGATAAGAGATATGCTGGAAGACAGCGGTGAAAACCGAGCGCAGCGCTCCAAAGAGATTGTTGATTCCCTGAAAACACTTGTTAACCCTGCTTCTTCCGGAGAAAAGCCTGAACAGGCCGGGACTGAGACCCTGAACGCATCAGACGAGGATGAAGATCAGGACCTTGAGCTGGTTACTTTCCGTATCAAATTCAAACCATCCCAGAACATTTTTTTTACCGGAGCCAAGCCGCTGGTCCTGCTGGATGAGCTGTTTGAAATGGGGATCTGCGAGGTCAAAACCGGCGTACCCAAAGACAGTCCTTTGTGTAAAATCATTGCCAGGACCGATTCCATTCCTGAAATTTCAGAGATGAATCCGGAAATGTGCTACACCTGGTGGGACATTATTCTGACCACCAACCGGGATGAGAATGCCATCAGGGATATATTTATCTTTGTAGAGGACGACTGCGAATTAACCATTGAAAAGATCAGCTCCGCCGGAGAAATTGACACAGAAGAGGCCCACGACAAGCTCGGGGAAATTCTGGTTCAGAGAGGGGCCCTGACCGCCCGGGATGTCGACGAAGTGCTCAGACTTCAGAAACGCATTGGGAGCATTCTTGTTCAGAGCGGCAAGGTCTCTCCCCAGGAAGTTGCATCCGCCCTGGCTGAGCAGGAAATAGTTCAAAAGGCCGGAGAGCGCAGGAAAACCAAGACAGAGGTTTCCAGCATCAGGGTTGATTCACTGAAACTGGATAACCTGGTGGACCTGGTGGGCGAACTGGTTATAGCCCAGGCCAGGCTCAATCAGCTGGTGACCGATTTGAACTCCACCTCTCTTCAGACTCTGGCTGAAGAGATGGAAAGGCTTTCTGACTCTCTAAGAGACAGTACCCTGGGAATCAGAATGATGCCCATTGGAGCCACATTCAGCAAATTTACCAGGCTGGTCAGGGATCTGTCCAAAGATCTGCACAAGGAAATTCGTCTTGAAACCAGGGGGGCGGACACTGAACTGGATAAGACTGTCATTGAACGCCTTAACGATCCCCTGGTGCATCTTCTGCGCAACAGCATAGACCATGGAATAGAGGAGCCTGAAGCCAGGATACAGGCCGGCAAGCCAAGGCAGGGAACTATTACTTTGTCTGCGGCTCATGCAGGCGGAGAAGTGATTATTGAAATCATTGATGATGGCAAAGGCCTGGATCCGGAGGTGTTACGCAAAAAAGCCATGGAAAAAGGACTGATTAATGTTGATTCTGATTTATCTGATTTTGCCCTGCAGCAGCTTATTTTTGAGCCGGGATTTTCCACTGCCGGAAAAGTAACCGGTGTATCAGGACGCGGGGTGGGAATGGATGTGGTCAAAAGAGGAATTGAAGCTCTCCGGGGTAATATTTTTCTGGAAAGCAAAAAAGGCGAGGGAACCAAAGTATCCATCAAGCTTCCCTTAACCCTGGCGATTATTGACGGCCTTCAAATCATGATAGGTCAGGACAATCTGGTGATTCCCCTGTCGGTTGTTGAAGAATGTGTGGAGCTTAAATCCGGTAATAAAAGCAAGGAAACCAAAAGCGTTATAAACCTTCGGGGGGAAATCGTGCCGTATGTCCGCCTGGGAGACTGGTTCAGCATCCCCACCCAGGGACTTGATATCGAGCAGATTGTCATCGTGAATGTGGACAAGCAGAGAGTGGGGCTGGTGGTGGACAAAGTTGTAGGTCAGCATCAGACAGTAATCAAGAGTCTGGGACAGGTTTATCAAAACGTCAGAGGCGTATCTGGTGCTACAGTACGCGGAGACGGCAGCATGGCGCTGATTCTGGATGTTCCTGTGCTGGTTCAGGATGCAGCCAGGGAACAGTAGTCTGAGGATGGAAACAAGTAATAACAGGCAGATCAGACTTCTTATGTTAAAAAATCTGTAACTATTCACCACATACGGAATATGGCTATTCAGCGGCACTGGATTCCGGCTTTCGCCGGAATGACGGAAAAGAGTACGGCCTGCTTTAACCGTCACCCCGGACCAGATCCGGGGTCCAGGTCTTCTTGTTCGATCTTGGTGAATAGTTACAAAAATCTGAGAATATAAAATATGTCCCAAAAAATTAAAGTACTGATAGTGGATGATTCGTCCCTGGTCAGACAGACCATGACCGAAATACTTTCCAGCGATCCCTCCATAGAAGTGATCGGAGCAGCGGTGGACCCGTTTGCCGCGGTGAAGAAAATGGAAGAGCAGGTACCGGATGTAATAACCCTGGACGTGGAAATGCCGCGTATGGACGGAATTACTTTTCTGCGTAAAATCATGACTCAGCATCCCCTGCCGGTAGTCATCTGTTCCACTCTGACCACCCAGGGCGCTGAGACGACCCTTAGAGCCCTGGAATACGGGGCTGTGGAGATTATAGAAAAGCCCAAAATGGGAACCAAACAGTTTCTTGAAGAGTCCAGAGTTAAAATATGCGACGCAGTCAAAGCTGCTTCTCAGGCCAAACTGAAGCCCTTATCCAAAACCAGCGTAATTCAGAAAAAAATGACCGCCGATGCTGTGCTGCCTCTTCCAAAGAACAGAGCCATGGTTGAAACCACTGAAAAAATGGTTGTCATTGGCGCTTCTACCGGCGGGACAGAGGCTTTGAGGATACTGCTGGAAGCTATGCCACTTGACTGTCCCCCCCTGGCTATTGTCCAGCATATGCCCGAAAATTTTACAGCCGCTTTTGCTTCCAGACTGAACACTATATGCAAGATTTCCGTTAAAGAAGCCAGAGACGGGGATACCATGCTCAGAGGGCACGCCCTCATAGCTCCGGGGAACAGACATATGCTGTTAAAAAGAAGCGGGGCCAGATATTATGTCCAGGTCAGGGAAGGTCCTCTGGTGTCCAGGCATCGTCCTTCCGTGGACGTGCTTTTCAGGTCTGCAGCCAGATATGCCGGGAGTAATTCCATCGGGGTGATCATGACCGGCATGGGCGACGACGGAGCCAAAGGTATGGGAGAAATGCGGGATCTGGGAGCGTTTACCATTGCCCAGGACGAAGATACCTGTGTAGTCTTTGGGATGCCCAATGAGGCAATTAAAGCCGGAGCTGTTGAAAAGGTTGCCCCTTTGCAGGCTATTCCCAGGGAAATTATCAGGGCTGTAATGAAAAAATAACGGTAATTATTCACTTAAGCCAGCGGCCAGCCCCCGGTTCATGTTCCTGTTGATACGAACTCCCTGTCGCGGTTCCGTAAGACAGACCATTAACTGGATATGTTATCCTGGATTGAACATCTTGAATATTCTGAAAAAAAACCGGCAGTTTTTAATTCGCATGGTTTGACTGAACGGAACCTGCGACGGTCAAACATCGCATCAATGGCGAAACATGAACCGGAGGATGGCCTTAAATTCAGTTGCTGATCATAATATATGGTGAATAGATACAAATAACACAGGTTTTCACCCGGGAGAGGCGCATTGTTACGGAAACAGGGGATATGAGTGAATCATAGGGCATGAATAGAAGAAAGGCTTTACATCAGGTTGCGATTGTGCGGATTTTAAAGAAATGACCACCAACCTTACCAAAAGAATGCTGGCTGAGCGTGATTTTAAAAGACTCAGTCAGTTTATAAGTTCCGAATGCGGGATCAAGGTTCCTCCAACCAAAAAAACCATGCTGGAATCCCGCCTGCAGAAACGATTGAGGGCTTTAGGCATGGCTGACTACAAAGATTATTGTGAATACCTGTTCAGCCTCAAGGGCATGGAAATTGAGATGCCTCATCTGCTGGACGCGGTTACCACTAACACCACTCATTTTTTCAGAGAATCCAAGCACTTTGATTATCTCTATAATACGGTACTTCCTGAATGGTTTCAAAAAAACAATCGATACGGGGAAATTGTACTCTGGAGCGCGGGCTGCTCAACCGGAGAGGAGCCTTATACCCTGGCAATGGTTATGTCTGAATTTGCCGAGCATAATCCGGGATTTTCATTTACAATAGTGGCTACGGACATCAACAACGAAGTACTGGAAATGGCGAACAGAGCTGTATATCCTGAAGATAAAATTGAAAACATCCCCCCTCTGCTAAGACGAAAATATCTTTTGCGAAGCAGGGACCGGAAAATGAAAGTAGTTCGAGTCGTTCCTGAACTGCGAAATAAAGTCAGATTCAGAAGGCTGAATTTTATGGGAGAGTTCGGATTCAGGGAGCCTCTTGATATAATTTTCTGCCGAAATGTAATGATTTACTTTGATCGTCCGGTCCAGGAAAAGCTCCTTCAAAAGTTCGTGCACCATTTATCCAGGGGAGGACATATTTTTATCGGTCACTCAGAAAGCCTTTCGGGTATGGACCTTGGTCTGGAGCAGGTCGCTCCCACGGTTTACCGTAAAAAGGGTTGAATCTCCTCCCGCTAATTGCTTCCGGGCCTTGCAGGCTTTCTGCTCCTTTTGGGTCTGGCGGGACGGGATTTTTCATGCTTGGTTTTAGACGAATATTTTCGTTGTCTGGGAGACAGACCTTTATCAGTGTCGGCCTGTTTTACTGATATTCTTTTGCCTCGGATCTGGTTTCCGTCCATGACCTGGATTACGTTGGCGGCGTATTCCTGAGGAACCTCAAAAAAGCTTGAATGCTTGCCCACCTCTACTTTACCTATGAGCCTTCCTGGGAGTCCGGTTTCACCGGCAATGGCTCCGACTACATCTTTTATGGCTATATCATCGGCTTTTCCAGTGTTTACAGTCAAGCGGATCATTCCGGGCTGGATCCCGGATTCGTCGAAGTCTTTGGTAGGCTCTATGGCCGGTTTCTCCTCGCCTGGGCCCATGAGCATTTTCAAAAGAGCTGCAGCCAGCTCCAGGGAGGAAGATTCTTCTTCCCTGTCAATGAAATCCTCAACCAGTCGCAATTGTTTTTCCAGATCCCCTTTGGAAATGGTTTCTTTTACCAGTCCCATAAATTTATCTGATCTGGCCTGTTCCACGTCTCCAATGCTGGGAACTCTCTGCTGGGATATCTTGGATTTGGTGAAGCGCTGGATATCCCGCAGCTTGTACATTTCCCTGCCGGATACAAAGGTAAAGGCCCGGCCTGATCTGCCTGCCCGCCCGGTTCTGCCTATGCGGTGCACATAATACTCAAGGTCATTGGGAATGTCATAGTTAAAAACAGCTTCAATATCATCCACGTCAATACCTCTGGCAGCCACGTCAGTGGCAACCAGAATTTCTGTGTTTCCGGAACGGAACCCGGCCATGACCCGGTCGCGCTGGCTCTGGTTCAGATCCCCGTGCAGACCGTCGGCCAGATATCCTCTGGCCTGAAGATGTCTTACTATTTGATCTACCCCGCGTTTGGTATTGGAGAACACTATGGATAGTTTAGGGTTGTAATAGTCGATGATGCGGCATAAAGCTTCCAGACGGTTGCCTTTGTGCACTTCAAAGAATACCTGTTCAGTGCCCGGAACGGTCAGGGCTTTCCGGGAAACTTTGGCAATGGTGGGGTCGGTGAGAAACTTTTCCGCCAGACGCATTATTGCAGGGGGCATAGTGGCGGAAAAGAAGATGGTCTGCCTGTTGGCCGGAGTTGTTTCCAGGATGCGCTCGATGTCTTCTCTGAAACCCATGTCCAGCATTTCATCTGCTTCATCCAGAACCGCGAACTGGAGCTGATTAAGTTTAAGGGTTTTCCTGGCCATGTGATCCATTACCCGGCCTGGCGTTCCGATAACTATCTGAACCCCCTGACGAAGGGCCTTGATCTGACGGTCAATGGGCTGTCCCCCATAAACCGGCAGAACACTAAGTCCCTGGAAAAATTTACCCAGGGTGTTGATCTCTTCGGCAACCTGGATGGCCAGTTCCCGGGTGGGGCAGAGCACAATGGCCTGAACATATTTATTGTCTGGACTTATTTTTTCCAAAAGGGGAATGCCGAAGGCAGCTGTTTTGCCGGTGCCTGTCTGAGCCTGGCCGATGATATCGCGGCCCTCAAGGATGGCGGGTATTGAAACCGCCTGGATGGGTGAAGCTTCTTCAAAGCCCATTTCCTCGATGCCTTTAAGGGTTTCCGGGGACAGGTTCAATTCTTCAAATTTTAATGTATTCATTAACTGTTTCCTGAAAGGTTAAGTGTGTTGAGAAGTTGTTGAAAATAAAAATAAGATGTTCGTGTTTAATCAACAGGGAAATGCTATTGTGACGTTTAAAAGCAAGAGGGATAAGCTGATCAGAAGAAAAGATTCATCGCGGAAGCTAACTGGCTGTTGAAAATCCCCCAATTGCTGCGTCGCTATAAGTTTAGTTCAACGTTCAATGTTCAATGTTCAACGTTGAAAAGTAATAAAAAAATGATTCCGGGAACTTTTTTTGTTGTTTAGCCGGCACCCACTTAAGTGAGTATTATCCCGGCATAAATCTTTAGTAGTGTCCTAAGTGGGTGCCGGACTGTCGCTTGGAATTTTTGAACAGCCAGCCTGATAAGGACTTTTTCAACACGGTGCTAAGGATTCACGGCTTGTGAAATGAACGATCTGAGGTCATCTGGTCCCAGCCCCGGCAGAGCAATGGCTTCTTTGGGACAGGTTGCCTGACAGACTCCGCAACCATGGCATTTGACCGGCTCAACCCAGACGACTTTTTTGCCGGGTCTCTGGCGGCTGTTAATTACTTTGAGTGCTTCTGCAGGGCACGTGTCAACGCACAGCCCGCAACCATCGCAACGTTCCCGGTTGACGTGAATAACTACAGGCAACTCCGGAAAACTTTCATTGTTGACAAAATTCATTTTTTATTTTCCTTATGAAACATCTTTCATGTAATTCATTAATACCATGAAACCTGTTTGGCAAGGAGATTTTTTGGGGACGATTAAATATTCACTTCTAATTAAGTAGAGAAAGACATGAAACAAAAAGACGGTGAGAAAATTCTTAATGAGTTGTTTGAAGGCAGTGGATGGAAAGAAAAGTATAAGGACCAGATTCCTGCTGATGAGAATGGCATTCTGTATAAATGGAGTGCTGATGAGGCAGAGTATGCTTCACCATTTTTTTCCAGGGCCGGACAAAGTATCCTGACTGAAGAAACCTGCGTTGCTAAAAGATGTCTGTATCTAGGCAGAGAGTCTGATAATTCTCTTCATCTGTACGTCTGTGAACAGGAAAAGGACAGCTTCCGCAAGGAGATACCTGAAATGGCCAGAGAGTTTGCCTCCATGATGAAAGTGGACAATATCATGAAAGACAAAGATTAACAGGCTGTTAAAGATAGGTCCTGGCACCTACAAATCTTGATCTGAAATACGGGCTGGAAAGATATTCCGTACTGACTCTGCGTCCGCTGGCAGGGGCATGAATAAATTTGCCCTGGCCAATATAAATCCCCACGTGGGAAACCTGTCCTTTGCCGCTGGTGGCAAAGAACACAAGGTCTCCTTTCTGGAGGGAGTTCTGGTGAATACCCCGGCCCGCCTGAAACTGATTGCGGGAAACCCGGGGCAGGTTGAGACCGTTCTGTCTGTAGACAACCATGGTCAGTCCGCTGCAGTCAAAGCCGGACGCTTCTGAAGTTCCTCCCCATCGATAAGGGATTCCGATAAAACCGCGGGCTGTTTTGACAATTTCATTGCGGACATGATCCTTGCCCATTATGGGTATGCGGGAAGCTGAATAACTTTCAGGCACAACCACGAAAAAACGCTGAATAGAGCCCCTGCCCTGAAGCAGTTCAGCATTCTTTCTGGCAGCCTGGTAGGAAGGATAATTGCCGAAACGAACCTTGTACAGATTGTCCCGGTCTTTGAAATAATACGCTTCCAGACCAAGCTTCTGCAGATTGCCCATGAGTCTGACCGCGTTAGCCAGTATAGAGAAGGCTCCTACCTGGATGCTGTACTCCATCCTGGATAATTGCGACTCGGCCACAGGCCCGGTTTCCGGCCTTTGCAGTCCTGGTTGATGGGCGCATCCCGCAAGGGTCGCCATCAGAAATAATATAAATATTATCCGTGCTGTTTTGGACATTTATGAATTCAACCAGACATATGAAAGAGATTTAGCAGACTGTTGAAAATATCCCAATTGGCTTTGTCGCTGCAAGTTTAGTTCAACGTTCAATGTTCAATGTTCAACGTTGAAAAGTAATAAAAAAATGATTCCGGGAACTTTTTTTGTTGTTTATCCGGCACCTACTTAAGTGAGTATTATCCAGGCATAAGTCTTTAGTGGTGTCCTAAGTGGGTAGCGGGACTGTCGCCTGGAATTTTTGCGCTGCCGGTCTGATAAGGACTTTTTCTACATGCTGTAAAGACAAGACTGGACAGCAGTGACTGAAAATTTACCATCCAATGCAAGTTTCCTCAAGTATTTTGCTGATATTTTCACTAAAATTATTGACTAGAGACTGCTGACAAGTTTAACCAAATATTACCCAAGTAAATTTTTAAGTGTTTTGGGAACAACCCTCTGTCAACCGGAGTCCTGCGCATGAAAGTAATTTCTTTTGCCAATTATAAAGGCGGGGTGGGAAAGACCACCAGTGTGATCAACACTGCTCAGATCCTGGTGGAAAACAGATTTAAAGTCATGGTGGTTGATCTTGATCCCCAGGGTAATTCAACCTTTACCCTGAGCAGGAAAAATCCGTTTGAACATGCCGGAACCATTGGTGATCTTCTGTCCAACAAGGATCTGTCAGCGGATGACTGTCTGGTTAAAACGCCGGTTGGAGTTGATCTTCTGCCCGCCAATCTGGAAACTTATTCTCTGGTTTCCACTCTGCCTCCCAATTCAGCTAAAAGAATATACGGACTTAAAAACAAGTTGTTTGACCTTGAAAAGGAATATGACTTTATCCTGATTGACTGTCCTCCTCAGATAGAAGGGGCGCTTATAACCAACGCTATTGCAGCATCAGATTATTATATTCTGCCCATAGAAGGCGAATCAGTATATGCCCTTCAGGGGGTGGACCATCTGATACAGGCTATTGATCTTATCAGAGAGGATACTGGTTCAAAAATCAGACTTCTTGGAGCATTGGTAACCATGGTTGATATGAGAACCAGAGCCGGAAGAACTGTAAAAGATGCCATTGATAAATATTTTACGGATATGGTTTTTAATACTGTAATTCGCAGAAATACTACAATTAACAAGGCCAATTTAGACAATAAATGCGTATGTGAGTTTGATTCCAGGTCTACTGGATGCGTGGATTACCGTTCTTTTGCCCAGGAAATGGTGCAAAGGATAAAGAAGAATACTTATTGACCAAGGCACCGTTAGGTGTTGTTGCTTAAAGATTTGTGCGATTTTAAAAAATATCAACAATCTGCTGAAGGATTTGAAATGCCCAAGCAAAAAACCAGGTCCAAAACAAAAAATCAGGGAAGTGAAGCTTTGCAGAGTCTTTTGAACGATCAGGCTGAAGCCAGAATGAAAAAGGAAATCAGTATTTCCAGGAGCAAATCCGGCACAAAAGATCAGACTCCCTCAGGAAAATCACAAAAGAAAGAAGATGCCGGGGCTGCCAGGTCTGTTCCCGGGTTTGCACCTGAAGATCAGGCCGGAATCTCTGATCTCAGAAAACCGCCCACCATGAATGAGACTAAGGTTCAACTGATAGAGCGCATGAATAAGATTCTTCAGGAAATCGACAAGCTGGAAGCCGGTCTTGATCAAAAAGAGCTGGAAAGAAAAAATGCTGAAAAAGACCGGGAAAAAATGGCTTCCGAGCTTCAGGAAATAAGGGATACAAAGAAATCCCTGCAGGAGCGGATTATTCAGAAAGACAAAATGCTTAGCAGTGCTGCTGATAATAAAGTCCGGCTTGAACATAAACTTCAAGGTCTTGAAACAAAGACCCGCGACCTAAAGACAGACATCATGGAGTTGGAAGAGCAGGTCCAGGAACTTGCTTCCATAAAAGAACAACTTGACCGGGATGGTGCGGAAAAAGAAGAGGAAATAAAAAGATTAAAGCAGGAAATACAAAGACTGCAAAAAGAAAATCAGAATAAAGAAGATATGACTGCTGGCAGAGATCGTGAATCTTCAGCTGACCATAAACACACAGACGCAAGCGCATGGAGGACCCGGGCGGATGAGTTGTGGAATGGTTCAGGGTATCAGGCTCCCCAGAAGGCGCTGTATTATCTCAGTGCAGCCCTGGAGCAGAGACCGGACTGGCCTGAGGTTCTTAATGACAGAGGGTTGGCCTATCTTGATGAAGGCCGGCTGGATGACGCCATTGAAGATTTTACCACTGCTGTTGCCCTTAAGGATCAGTTTGCCGAGGCTTATCATAATAGAGGGGTGGCCCTGTTAAGGGCCGGAAAAGAGTACGCCGCAAAAAAAGATTTTCAGATGGCGGCCGGGTATGGTCTGAAAGACGGGGTGAATGCCCTTCAGTCCGCTCAAACTTCCAGGGATTTTTGAGATTATCAAGATATTAATCACGCCAAAAGGAGGTTGAATGATAGTAAAGATTGTCTATTATTCAATGTATGGCCATGTTCACAGTATGGCCCGGGCCGTTGCTGAAGGAGTATCCGATGTTCCAGACGCGCGGGTTGATTTGCGCAGGGTTCCGGAAACATTATCCAATGAAGTTCTGGAAAAAATGGGGGCCCTGGAAGCCGGAGAAAAGCTTAAAGACGTGCAGGTCTGCTCGGTTGATGAACTGGACGAGGCCAGCGCCATTATATTTGGAACGCCCACCAGGTTCGGCAATATGTGCGGACAGATGCGCCAGTTTCTGGATGCCACCGGAAAACTCTGGGCAACCGGGGCTCTTATCGGCAAGGTGGGCAGCGTCTTTACCAGTTCAGCTACTCAGCATGGAGGACAGGAATCAACCATACTGAGTTTTCACACCACTCTTTTGCATCATGGCATGGTTGTAGTGGGGTTGCCGTATTCTTTTCAGGGACAAATGATAATTGACGAAGTGAGTGGCGGGTCCCCGTACGGCGCTTCCACCATCGCCGGAGGAGAAGGCCAGCGAACGCCCAGTAATAATGAACTTGACGCGGCCCGTTTCCAGGGAAGACATGTGGCATCTATTGCAGCCAGGCTTGGATAATCCAGGAAGTAATTGTTTCTCCGGCCTGGTAAGGACTTTTTCAACAGGCTGTTAGAGGTATAGATAAAAACTGCAGATCCTGAAAATAGTCCGGATAAATACGGCATAAAAAAGGCGCGGCTTATAAGCCGCGCCTTTTTTTATGCCCAAGCATTTTTAGTATATTTTTGCGTTTATCAGTCGCTGTCCGCGTTTTGCAATGCGTCCAGCAGACTTATGGTCAGATTGAGAAAGTCAGCTTCTGTGATGATTCCCACCAGCCGGTCACAACTTACTACAGGGAGACATCCGAACTTATTTTCCAAAAGCAGGCTGGCTGCATCTTTTAACGAATCCTCCGGGGAAACGGTTTTTACTTTGGTATTCATGATTTCCCTGACCGGAATCCCCAGGTCAAGTTCTTCCTGAGTCTGGCTGTCCAGATCAGCCAGCCTGGATACGGTAGCCCCTAGGATATCTCTGTGAGTCAGCAATCCGATAAAGCTCATGTCTTCACTGACTATGGGGATGTGTCTGATCCTGGCGAGGTTCATCACTGATCTGGCCAGGGCCAGATTGTCTGTTTCCTTGAGCGTGAAAATATCTCTGGTCATGATATCGTTTACTTTGAGCATGGTGACACCTTTTTTGAGTTGGTTTATTAGAGAGATTACACTCAGACTTTTAATCCGTCAATAAAAGTTGAGGATTATTCTGATCGACTGTTTTGGGTACACTCCCTGCAAATAATAAATGGACAAGGTCTTAAAAAGTTTTTATGGGACTTGTGCCTGTATAACGGCTTTACATAGTTTCCATCCGGAAGCTGTTTTTTTATTTGGCAGTGTCAATGTATATAAATATTTGCCGGCGCTTTATCTGGCTGTTGAAAATCTCCCAATTGCTGCGTCGCTATAAGTTTAGTTCAACGTTCAATGTTCAACGTTGATAGGTAAGAAAAAATGATTCCGGGGACTTTTTTTGTTGTTTATCCGGCACCCACTTAAGAGTGTATTATCCCGGCATAAGTCTTTAGTGGCGTGCTAAGTGAGTGCCGGACTGTCGCTTGAAATTTTTGAACAGCCAGCCTGATATGGACTTCTTCAACACGCTGTTATGATACGTCTTTTCTTCATTGCCTGATTTTCCTGCCAGAAGAAAAAAAAATTCATGGTGGGAAGGAACTCCGGCGTGTCAGCACCCGGAAAGAAAGACCTTCCGGCTGGAAATTATATAGATTACAATAATTTATGTGAACTTGAAAAAGGGAGTTTTCTAAGTTGGCCATAGATCCCAGAAGAACCAGAGAAAAAATGGTTCGATCCCAGATAGAAGCCAGGGGCGTTACCGACCAGGAAGTGCTTAGAGCCATGCGCAAGGTCCCCAGGCATCTGTTTGTGGATGAGGCGCTGCAGGCCCAGGCCTATGAGGATCACGCACTGCCCATAGGTCACGGTCAGACTATTTCCCAGCCGTATATTGTCGCCCTTATGAGCAGTATTCTGAAGGTACAATCTGGCATGAAGGTTCTGGAAATAGGTACTGGTTCCGGTTATCAGGCTGCTGTACTGGCTGAAATAGGAGCGGATGTATACACGGTGGAGCGGATCAAGCCTCTATATCAGAAAGCCAGAAAGTTATTTTCCACTTTGGGTTATCACTATGTAAAGACCAAGCTTGATGACGGAACCATGGGCTGGCCAGAGAAGGCATTGTATGACAGAATACTGGTTACGGCCGGAGGACCGGATGTACCCGAGTCCCTGGTTCAGCAACTGGCAGACCCGGGAATATTTTTGATGCCGGTGGGAGAGACCAGGAGAAACCAGACCCTGACCCGCTTGATCCTTCAAAATAAAGAGATCAGCAAGGACAGTCTGGGCAAAGTGGCTTTTGTGGATCTGGTAGGCAGGTATGGATGGTGACGGTTGAGAACCGCTGGAAATGTTGACGGGCCGGAGCAGAAAGTCCGGATGGAAACCAGATAATAATTTTTCCAAAAGTCAGACAACAAAGAGAACAGGCCGGGGAAGGGGATTTGAAAATATTTCAGAAATGGATGGGCGTCTTGTGGGATCTGGCAGCCCGCAAAGGGGCGGAAAGAGTTCTGGTCATGGTAGCTTTTGCCGAGTCCATTTTTTTCCCTATTCCCCAGGATCTGCTGCTTATCCCCATGGGGCTTGCCAGGCCCCGCAAGGTTTTCCGTCTGGCCGGCCTGTGTCTGGGAGCGTCAGTACTGGGGGGCATAGCTGGTTATTTCATCGGTCTGTTTTTTATGGAGATAATCGGTATGGCCATAATTAATTTTTATGGCTTTGCTGATCAGTATCTGACAATTCAGCAGTGGTATGACCGGTATGACGCCTGGGCTGTGGCAGTAGCTGGTATAACTCCGATCCCGTACAAAGTCTGCACCCTTACCGCCGGAGCTTTCAGGATTAACCTGGCAGTGTTTATTACAGCTTCGGTTCTGAGCCGTGGTTTCAGATTTTTCCTTATTGCCGCGCTTATTTACTGGCAGGGAGAAAGGGCCCGGATTTTTCTGGAAAAAAGGCTTGATCTGGTGGTAAGTATCACCCTGGTTCTGGTGATTCTTGGATTTGTGGTCATAAAATTTATCTAAGTCGGAAATATAAAGAGGATTTCAAATGTCTGAAAAAAAAGACGGATGTACAACATGCCCTTCACAGGCCCCGGGCAAGAAAAGCCCGGCCAGTTCCATACAGGATGAACTGATAAATTCTACCCTGAACAGGATCAAGTACAAGATTTTTGTGATGAGCGGCAAGGGCGGAGTGGGTAAAAGCTCGGTTGCTGTGAACCTGGCCGCAGCTCTGGCGGCCAAAGGGAAAAAAGTGGGTCTCATGGATGTTGATATCCATGGCCCCTCAGTTCCTCATTTGCTTGGTATAAAGGGCTTGCTGGACGTGGACCGGGGAAAAATTATAAAGCCCAAAAAATACAATGATAATCTTTACGTGGTATCCATGGAGTCTCTTCTGCAGGACCCGGATCAGGCTGTCTTGTGGAGGGGACCCATGAAGACTTCCGCCATCAGACAGTTTGTATCCGATGTTGACTGGGGTGACC
>JAWOGL010000019.1:0-11035 GCA_046496945.1 Desulfonatronovibrio sp. | reverse complement strand
CAGATCTTTTGACCAGTGTTCCGGTTAAGGCTCAGAAATATAAGGTCAAGGTCTACTTTCTCTTCGAGCACAAAAGCTACTATGATAAGTTCTACCTCCTTCAGATACTGCGTTATATTCTGGAAATCTGGGAGCAGTACCAGAGTTTAACAAAAGAAACCGGGGAAAAGTTGCCTTTGATCATCCCGCTGCTTATAGCTCACCCTGAAGGTGGCTGGGAAAGAAAAGACATGTCTGATCTGCTGGCTATCCCGTCTAACGATTTCAAGGTGTTTATCCCTGAATTTGAACATATTGTTTACGATTCAGTTAACGAAAATCCTGAAGATTATAATTTTGTAGAGACACTTAAGGCCCTCCTGGTAATCTGGAGATACTTTGACAGCCCTGATTTTTTCAAGCACCTTGGAGATGCCTTTAAGCTGATAAAAAAAGTGCACCCCGAGACCAGGTTCAAAGACTTTGTCACTTCCTTTATGGAATATTTAATCCAGACCAGACGGGAAGAAGAATATATTGAAATACAGAGAATTGCTGAAAAGGAATTTTCAGGAGGTGATGTTATGCAGACCATAGCTGATATGTTTAGAAAGGAAGGCGTTCAGGAGGGGGTTATTCTTGGTGAACAGCAGGGAATGGTAAAAGGCGAACTTAGAGCCACTAGAGAAACCCTGATAGACCTCGCAGCAGAACTCTACGGCCCACTACCCGGCATACTCCCAATTAAAATCAAGTCCATTCAGTCCATAGAGAATCTCCGGGCTTTAACCAGAAAAATTGTCAGAACTTCTTCCCTGGAAGAGTTTTCAGGGATGGTAAATAAAGCAACTGAAGAATAGTCTGGAGCAGAAAAGCTCAGCAATCAGCCAAATCCCGGGGAAAAGGGATTAGAGAACGCCAGAGACTGGTAAAACATTATGGGCCAGGAAACTGGATGAAGAAAAAAGGCATAGCAAGAATCATTTTCAATGATGGTCATATCTGTTCAGCTGAAATTCACTGGTATGAAGCCCATGGCACTGGCAGAGTTGAATTCAAAATAAAGGAATTATTATTATGAAATCAAGTTTTTTTGTTTGCATATCTAATGATAAGTACCCAGCAGCCCTGGAACTCAGAAAAATTTACGAGGTAATTCCGGATGAAATTTCTTTACAAAAAGGCCTGCTCAGGGTCATTGACGAATCTGGAGAAGCCTACCTGTACCCTGGAACAATGTTTGAGCCGATCCAAGTCCCGGACAATCTCGCCTGCACTCTCCACCGGCTGGCCTCGTAATTTGACCAACAGATCCTGGACTTAAGATCTCGTGATAAAAGTTGGACCGTCATTGCGGGGAACGAGGCTGTAAAGGCCCAAGTGACGCAACAATACTCGCCTTGACCCCAACATGTACCACCAAAGACTGTCATTACGAGCGAGTCTTTGAGCGCGGCAATCTCAAACTTAAGCCCGAAATTAGCCAGACACCTGCCTCAACACGTTACAGATTGCTTCAGCCGGTTCCCGGCTTCGCAATGACAGGTGGTGTGGTCATTATTGGGCGAACAAAGCACCCCCTGGCTTGAACCGTTCTTACTGCCCCGAAGCTCTTTCCCTGTTCTCAAGACTCTGTATTCTCGAAACTGAACCATTTTACCCTGTACAAAACACACAGGACCCTCCTTGACAATTCCGACAAAGATATACATCATAAATATATATCACTTCAGGAGGTAAGAACCATGTCCACCATTGCAAAAGTATTTATGAACGGTCGCAGCCAGGCCGTGCGTCTGCCCAAGGAGTTTCGTTTTTCTTGTGATGAGGTGTTTGTAGAGCGAGACGGAGAAAAGGTCGTACTCAGTCCCAAGCCAATTGGATGGAATGACTTTTTTGCATCCAAATCAAATGTACCCCAGGACTTTCTTGATCCCAGGGAAGATCAAAAGCCCCAGGAAAGAGATCTGTTCTGATGTACATGCTGGACACAAATATCTGCAGCTATATTCTAAAGAAAAGACCGGTTTCGGTTCTGAAAAAATTCAACGAAGTCGGGCCGGAAAATCTTAGCATTTCCGCCATTGTTTTGGCTGAGCTTTGCTATGGAGCTTCAAGGCATCCCTCTGGAGATAAAATCCAGGCCGATATTGATGACTTTGCTTACAGACTGTCTGTAATCAGCTGGTCAGTTCAGGCTGCAAGATATTATGGAGATACCAGGGCCACCCTCGAACATGCAGGCAGGCCCGTTGGAAACATGGATCTCATGATCGCAGCCCATGCTTTAAGCTTAGATGCAACCTTAGTCACCAACAACATGCGCCATTTCAACCCTATTCCGTATCTGCGCCTGGAAAACTGGATTTGAGGTAAACAGTTCGTAACTGTTCACCACATTCGGTATGTGACTATGCAAATGCACTGGATTCCGGCTTTCGCCGGAATGACGGAAAAGGGTATCGGCCTGCTTTAACCGTCACCCCGGACCAGATCCGGGGTCCAGATCTTCTTATCCGATCTTGCTGAATAGTTACAACAGTTCTTACTAAGTGGCTGCATCCTTGAAGCGTACCCTGATACTGGACAGAGTGAAAATTGCCTGATCATAAGATTTTCAGCTGACATTCTTATACATATCGTCTGTGGATGGAGAGGTGACAAGGTGGTTCTTATTACCGTCTATGTTCCTTAACCTCCCAAATTCAAAGATCCGTGTAACAGTTCAGCCATTTGCATGTGGCACTGTTTCCGTTCGCCCTGAGCTGTCGAAGGATCGAAGGGTCGGAGCCATTGCAGGTCCGGCCAAAAAACCCTTCGACAAGCTCAGGGTGAACGGAAAGGGTAATACTCAGGTCATAAAAATTGTAATAAACTGGTCTCAGAAAGTGCAATAAATAAGTCTCAAAAAGTGTAATACTTAGGTTATGGAGGGAATTTGCGATGATCAGCTAATCACCTGAGTCTAAACTCCCCGCCCACTAGCTTAAATTTTCCGTTCGCCCTGAGCTTGTCGAAGGGCACTCCCGGCTCAACAGCTTAAATTTTCCGTTCACCCTGAGCTTGTCGAAGGGCACTCCCGGCTCAACAGCTTAAATTTTCCGTTCACCCTGAGCTTGTCGAAGGGCTTTCTGAAGTGGTTAGCAGCTGGGCTTCGACAGGCTCAGCCCGAACGGAGTGGGCCGCGATAGCCAGCACTTCTACTGTGGCACAGGGACTGGCTCTCCCGGCACCACTTGGCGATAAAATATGCCTTCAATCTCAAAAAACAACCCAAGTGGGTGCCTGTCCCCGGCTTTCTTAAAAAGGGCTAAACTGTTACAGATCCGTGGACTAGGGGAATCAAATATGATGGAAAAAAAATGTAACTTCTGTTCCTCAACTTCATGTGAACGCAAAAAAATTAATTACCTTTATTCATATAACAGCCTGTTAAATACCTTCTGTTACTGGCTTCTCTCCACTAGCCCCCTGAAAATTCCCCGCCTCTTAGAAAAAACTGTCCTCCTGTGACGAATGTGACCTCTATTCCCTGGACATCCATTGACATTTCAAGTTCATTATTGACCACATACACCCTATCCGGGCTATAAGCCTGAATAAAGCTCCTGAGTGATCTGCTCAGCCTGGGTCTTTTCATAGCTCCAGACTTGACTTCTACGGCCACAAGCCGGTTCCGGGATTCCAGGACAAAATCCACTTCAGCGCCTGAAGTGCTCCTCCAGTAATAAATCTGATCTTTAAGCGTATTCAAAGATTTGCATAATTCAGAAAAAACCAGATTTTCCATAATCTGGCCCTTATCCCCTCTGTTTGCAAGGTCATCAAACCCTCCAAACAGATAATTCCTTATCCCGTTGTCCACAAAGAAAATTTTCGGACGTGAAGTTATCTCCGCTCGTTTGCCCCCCACAAAAGGAGGCACAAGCCTTATTATGTGGCTTTCTTCAAGGATGCTTAGATACTGGGTAACTGTGTTAACGCTGATGCCAAGGTTTTCGGCAAAATTGGAATAATTTGTGAGATTGCCGGTTTGGGAAGCCGCCAGCTCCATGAGTTTCCTGAATGCCGACGGATTTTTGATCTGATAAAGATCTGACGCATCTCTGAGTACCAAGGCTTCTGTTAATTGGCCCAGAACATCCTGCCTGTTTCTGCCGAGCCAGGCTTCAGGATATCCACCGTAAAGAACAAGCTCATTCCAGATCTCCCCGGCTTTGATTCTGGTTACTAGATCAGATTTGTGTTCCGGAACAAGCTCACCAAGTGCAAAAGGGAACAGAACGTGTCTGATGGCCCGGCCGGCCAGGGATTCCCTGGTTTTAGACTTAAGATGGTAACTGGATGAGCCGGTAACCAGAATTTTTCTTCCAGGCTTCAGGTCCACCAACCCTTTCAAAAAAAGTCCAGCCTCCTCAAGATGCTGTGCTTCCTCAAAAAAGTATCCGGCTGCGTCAGGAGCCAGCCTCTCCATCTCGTCCAGAAATAAGGCTGGAGATGAGCAGGTTTCTTTCAGGATTTGTTCTTCGCAGTTTATAAAGATAAAGGGATTAAGAGAATTGCTGATGGTTTTCCAGGCAAGAGTTGACTTTCCTGCCTGCCTGGGTCCGATTATCATGGTCACCTTGTTCTTGCTTAATTCAGGACTGAGAGATCTAGCAATATAATTTTCAGGAAGATGACGGGCAGCATAACCAGGCCAGGCTGATTTGTCTTCTATCCAGGGATTCAGGCGCAGCATAACCCTGTAGGTGCTCATATCCATATTAGTGCCTCCAGTACTTGCATCTTAAATTAAGACTAATAAATTCATTCGTCAATGAAAATTATCAGGGTTAATTTTAGATATAACTTGGAAGGCTTAATAATATATTTATATAATTTTCAGCAGCCTGCAAAACTTGCCCACTTGCTCACCCGCGGATACTCTGGCATAAAAAACTCTTACAGAGCGTATTTTATGCCTGATTTCCCGTTCAGATCAAAACCCGGAGAATCGCCATGATCAAATTTATCACCATTCTGGCCGCTCAGGCGGCCTTTGTTTTCTTTCTGGCCTGCCCAGCAGCAGCCTTTAATCCTGCTCATCTGGAAAAACTCCAGGAAACCGGAGACTGTGTGGAATGCAATCTCGAAGGGGCGGAACTTGCCAAGGCGGATCTTGAAGAAGCCAACCTGAGAGGGGCCAACCTGAGCGAAGCCCATCTGGCCGGCATTAACCTGGTCAATGCCAGTCTTAATAACGTGATTTTAACCAACGCGGATTTAAGGGGGGCGAAACTTGATGGAGCCCACCTGAGCAAAGCCAGGCTCAACGGAGCCAATCTGTACGGCGCCAGTTTTAAAATTGCCAACCTGTTTAAGGCTGACCTGGGGGGAGCCAATCTCAGCGGAGCTGATCTCAGCGGGGCCAACCTGGCCAAGGTTAACCTCAGTCAGGCCAACCTCAGCTGGGCAGTCTGGAATGACGGCCGCACCTGCGCCCAGGGATCAATTGGAGAGTGTGAATAATAATTATATTAGGGGCGAGGTTCAAGGGGCGAGGCTTGAGGTGTAAGACACAAGGTTCAAGGTTCGAGGGGCAAGGGGCAAGGGGCGGAGTTAAGACAAAGAAATCGTTACGGTTCATCATATATTATGACCTGCTAAAAAATACAAGGCCGGTCCTGGATTCATGGCGAAACATAAACCCAAGACCGGCCTTTGGATATAATGAATATCTATTCCCTGCTTTTTCTTAACTATGTTTACCTCTATGGTAAAATCCCGGAATAAAAACCGGCCTGCTATACCTTTATCAGTAAATCCTGTGCTTTAAGATAAAAATCAGGTTTCAAATCCCAGAATCGGCCAGATTGAGTCGATATTCTCCACCCCGTTGGCCTGGATATTCTTGCGCAGGTCAGCTGGAACTTCACCAAAGTCGCGCTTGTTGGAATCAGGAATAATCACCCTGGTGATGTCGGCGCTGACCGCTGCCAGGATTTTTTCCTTGATTCCGCCCACCGGCATTATTCTGCCCCTCAAGGTGATTTCGCCGGTCATGCAGATATCATTGGGCAAAGGCTTGTCCGTCAAAGCTGAAACCAGTGCCGCCACCATGGTTACTCCGGCGGAAGGACCGTCTTTAGGGGTTGCGCCTGCAGGGACATGGATGTGGATATCTCTTTTATCCAGAAGCTCTCCGTCAAAGCCCAGCTGAGTTGATCTGCTTTTGGCATAACTCAGGGCGGCCTGAGCGCTTTCCTTCATTACATCGCCCATCTGTCCGGTAAGGATAAGCTTGCCCTTGCCCGGCATAAGGCTGACTTCCACATGCAGAATCTCACCGCCGTAAGGAGTCCAGGCCAGGCCAATGGCCACTCCTGCCGGAAGCTCCCTGTCCCGGTCTTCATTCTGAAACCTGGGTATGCCAAGCATTTTGCCCAGGCTCTGCCGGGTTACCCTGAACGGACCCTTCTTGCCTTCAGCCACTTGTCTGGCTATTTTACGGCATACTGACCCGATTTCCCTTTCCAGGTTTCTGAGGCCGGCCTCCCTGGTATAATTGCGGATTATATCCTTGAGCACGTTGTCGCTGATCTGGACGTTTTTGCGGGCCAGACCGTTTTCAGTTATCTGTCTGGGCAAAAGATACTTTTTGGCGATCTTTACCTTTTCCTGCTCTGTGTAACCAGGAATGCGGATGACTTCCATGCGGTCCAGCAGGGCTGAAGGGATGGTGTCCAGTATATTGGCGGTACAGACGAACATGGCCCTGGAAAGATCATAGGGAACATTAAGGTAATGGTCTGTAAAAGAATGATTCTGCTCAGGGTCCAGCACTTCCAGGAGCGCTGAAGACGGATCGCCTCTGAAATCAGCTCCCACTTTGTCAATTTCATCAAGCATGAAAACCGGATTGACTGAACCGGCATCCTTCATGCCCTGAATAATCCTGCCGGGCATGGAACCTATGTAAGTCCTTCTATGGCCGCGGATTTCAGCTTCGTCGCGCATTCCGCCAAGAGACATGCGCACAAACTTGCGATTAAGAGATCTGGCAATGGACTGGCCAAGAGATGTCTTTCCCACCCCTGGAGGCCCCACAAAGCAGAGAATAGGTCCTTTCATCTTGGGATTAAGCTTTCTGACGCTCAAATACTCCAGTATCCTTTCCTTGACCTTTTCCAGATCATAGTGATCCTCGTTAAGTATTTTCTCGGCCTGCCTGATATCCAGCTGGTCTCTGGTTTTTTTCTTCCAGGGAATATCCACCAGCCATTCCAGATAGGTCCTGGCAACTGTTGATTCAGCAGAATCAGGATGCATGTTTTCCAGACGCTGCAGCTGCTTTTCAGCTTCCTTCATCACCCTGGAGGGAAGCCCGGCCTTTTTCAGAGACTCTCTCAGCTGATCCAGGTCGTCTCCGCTTTCAGAAACATCCCCGAGTTCCTTGCGGATGGCCTTAAGCTGCTCGCGCAGAAAATATTCCCGCTGGGCCTTGTCCATGCCTTCCTTGGCCATATTCTGAATCTTGGCCTGCATGGAAGCCACTTCCACCTCTTTAATGAGCTGATCATTAACCATTCTGAGGCGCTCCAGAGGATCCTCGCATTCCAGAATCTTCTGGGCTTCAGTGGGCTTCATTCTCAGATTGGAAGCAACCAGGTCAGCCAGGCGGCCGGGGTCATCTACCGTATTCAGCACGGCCATGATTTCCGCGGCGTCGATTCCGCGCAGGCCCAGGATCTTTTCGCTTTGTTCCCTGGCCGCGCGCAGCAGGGCCTCAGACTCGGAAGTCGGGTCATTGAATTCCTTGTCCTTAATCATTTCAACTTCAACCATGTCCAGAGGATCGGTCTGGGTAAACTTCTTGATTCTGGCCCTGCCGATCCCCTGGACCAGCACCTTGAGACGTCCGTCAGGCATCTTGAGCATACGCATGATTAAAGCCACAGTGCCGGTCTGATAAACATCATCCGGGCCCGGGTCTTCAGTCTGTTCGTCTTTCTGAGTGCATACCAGCAGATACCGGTTATTGTTCAGGGCCGCGTCAATGGCCTGGACGCTTTTTTCCCGGCCCACGAACAGCGGAAGGATCATATAGTTGAAAATCACAATATCTCGAACCGGCAAAAGAGGCATGGTGGAGGGGATATCAATCTCGCCATCTTTGGCTGTTGATTCTTCCAGCTCTTCCTTGTTTTTATCTTCTTTTTTTTCTGGAGCAATATCTTTTTTATCTTTGTTCATTAAAATTCTCCTGGAGTTATATCGACCACCTGGTTTTTATTCACAACCCGGCAGCTATGGACCTGACAAAATACGTCATCTGTTCAGGTTACTAACATCAGATTGCGGACCCTGGAACATGTCCAAAGCCCGCAATCTGAAAAACATACACTGGCAACAATATTAAGCTCTATACCAAGATAGTCAACAAGCTGACGTGTCAAAAATATTTGCTCCGTTATTATACAGTTCTCTAAATTGTCTGCTATCTAACTTCAAAAACAGAATAAGTTTTATCGTGATCCAGGGTCTCACAATCAAGATCCTTGACCTCACTCATGGCAGAACCCTGGATCAGTCTTTTTTTAAATTCGGCAAGAGCATCCTCTCCGGCCTGGGCCAGGATCTCTACCCTGCCGTCGCTGATATTTCTGACCCAGCCTTTAACTCCCAGACTGTCCGCCTGTTCTTTGGTCCAGGCCCTGAAATACACTCCCTGTACTTTTCCGCTTATGGTGCAATGCATTGAATTCATAGACTCCTCCCTGTTTATAAATATCCGTATTCCTGAAAACTGAAGTGTTTTTCTTCAGCGACTATAATGTGATCAAGAACCCGTATCCCCATATCAGAGGCTATCCGCTTGATCCTGGTGGTTAGCTCCCTGTCCTGAAGAGAAGGGTCAGGATCGCCTCCCGGGTGATTATGAACCAGGATAATTCCACTGGCCCGCATTTCCAGAGCTCTGGATATTATCTCCCTGGGGAAAACCGGGGCCTGATCAACTGTCCCTTTGCTCATTTTTTCAAAGCTTATAAGCCTGTTTTTATTGTCCACCAGAATTGTCCAGAACTCCTCGATATCCATGAATATCAGGCGCGATCTGGCCAGGGTGATCACTTTTTCCGGGGAATCCAGCACACTTTTGGGAACAAGCTCGGCAAGTTCCGCTCTGGACCAGAATTCTCGCCATACCAATAAGAAAGTAATAATTCCAGGTCCGATTCCGTCAATAGCTTTCAGGTCTTTTGGTTTGGCGGCCAGAATTTCCTTGAAGTTTTTGAAGCGGTCCAGAAGGGCCTTGGCCAGGGGCTTGGTATCCTTTCTGGGCAAAGCATAACCCAGAATCAGTTCCAGCAGTTCATAGTCTTGAATCTGGGACGGGTCGCTGTCGATTCGCTGCTTGAGTCTTTTTCTGTGACCAATATAGTGGGGCTGTTTTTTTTCCATGATGGCGGATATCTATCCCGAAAACAGCTTAAAGAGTTTAGCGGTGAGCTTATCCATGGCCTGGCCCGGGCTTACCTGTCCCGACTTTACCCCGGATTCAGCCTCAAGCGCCATTTCCCACAACAAAGATATCCTGGCCGCCCCTAATGCCGCTGCAAGTGTTTTTTTCTGCTGCATGATCCGCGGGTGCAGCTTGACTCTGTTTTCCTGTCTGGTGGATAACTGCCACAGTATCCTGGCCTCCCTGATAATAAGCCCCAGAAAAGGAAAAAGCATTTCCTGGCCTTTGAGCTGTTCCTGAAATATCTTGTTCCAGGCCGCGGATTTGTCTTTACCAGACTGCACGCCCTGCAAAAAAGAAAAGATATCAATATCCAGTCTGGAAGAAAGGGAATTTAGATGCTCTTTGGTGATGGTCTTTTCCGGATAGGCCAGAAGAGTGATTTTTTCCAGCTCCATGTCAACGCCGTGGCTGTCCAGGGGAAGCATGGAGCTTAATTGTTCCGCGACTCCGGGCCCGGTTTTCAGGCCCAGTTTCTGGCATTTTTGAGATATGTATCTGCTGATGTTTTGTCTGGTCAGTCCGGGAAATTCCCAGATCCACCCTCTGGAGCGGGCAAATTTGAAATATTTTCTTTTGGCCAGATGGGCGGATATCCCGGGTTTTCCCTGTTTCCATTCTGATTCGAAACAGAAAAACGGCCAGATGCCCGGCCTGAATCCGCTCAATGTAGGGGAAATATCCGTCCAGAAAGAATTGCCGGGACTCTCGCATCTGCGAAGGATTACAGCCCTGGAAGGACCGGTCATGCCGGGCAGATTCAAGGCCTTCCAGAGCTTATCCTCCTGGTCTTTTTCGTCCAGCCAGATGGTCTGCCGGGACCAGTCGCCCTGCCCTGCTGATTCCAGAATACGGGCGATCTGCATCTTAAGCAGATTGGAGTCAGGGCAGAAGCAGAAATAAAAACCTGGCCTGGACATGATCAAAACTCCGGATAAGCCTTGCTGAAGCTCGTTGTTGATTTAATGATTCACCTGCATCCAGTTAAAATCCGTCACCCAGTCGGTCGACCAGCCTGATTATGGCCTCGTCCACAGCTTCTTCTGAAGCGCTGCGAAGGCCGGGCCCCTGTATTCCGGCCATGGACAGGCCTCCGTCCAGGAAATAAGAACTTCTTCCGGCGACACTCCCCGAGGACCAGATCACCTCCCCGGTATCAACGGAAACAATTTCAGCCTTCATAGTGATGACCACTTCATTCTTGACGGTTTTATCGCGCTCTCTGGTCACGCCGTCTGAAGTCCGCAGCTGCTGGATATCAATGTTAACAATGGCCTGGGCCTGTTTTTGAGAAACCCAGTTTACCCCGCCCCTCCTGGTAAGCTCATCCCGAAAATTTGCCCTGAGATACGGCTCCAGCCAGGCGTCCTGAGTTGGATTGCGAACTGAACCCAGGGACACGTCATTTTTATTTTCAGGCATCTGAACCGGAGAAAACCCTGCAAAATTATATCCACAGGAAAACAGGAAAGCACAGGTAATTATCAAAAAGTATAAACGATACATATGCATCAGCTTTTCACAACAATATTTACAAGTTTTCCAGGAACA
>JAWOGL010000272.1:0-4703 GCA_046496945.1 Desulfonatronovibrio sp. | reverse complement strand
CCATTGCCTTTGGCAATAACCAGATCAGATTCTTTCCAGGCCCTGGCAAAGGTGATGCTGGTGCGGTAAAGATTCATCCTTTCCCTGGTTCCGTCGGAAATAATCAGCAGTTTGTTCTCCCGCTGCTTCTTTAAAAAATCCTTTTTGGAAATCTGACTGTCCTGGATAAGAGTTGATTCACGAGCGGCACTGGCCAGGACCGGATCCGAATCAATATCCCAGAAGGTTGGATATTCATAGTAAAAACCCTCCTTCAGGGCCACCACCACTTTGTGTCCGAGGCGGCTGAGGGTCTGGATGATTTTGAGATCAAACATAACGCCGCCCGCGCTGTTAGGCAGATACAGTATCTTGTAGCTGTAAACATTATCAGGTCCGAACAGATCGGTCATAACTGATTCAAATCCTTCCCACTGCCTGCCAAGCTCTTTTTCCACCAGCACTGCGTCCGGATTAAAATTTTCCTGCTCCCAGATATCAGACCAGGTGGACAGACAAAAATAACGTCTGAGTTCCAGCAGATCCAATTCCCACCTTAAATCCTGAATTTTTTCGCAACCCATTGTAGTCTCTGGACAGGAACTTATAAACCTGAAAAATACCGGCGAATTCATAAATTCCAGGGCCCGGCGGTTGTATTCTTTTTTTCTGGAAAGATAAGGATCCTGCAAAGCGTTCTGACTGAGAAATATGTCCAGCATTCTTTTAAGCAGCCTGGAGGGAATCATGAACGGGGAATGCAGGGCCCGCTGAAACAAATGCTTGCAAAGAGACAATACCTTCTTGCGGATAAATATCTCGCCTGAAAAAGCATGAATAAGACTGACCACCCTTTTCCAGGTTTCAATATATTCCTGTTTCAATCTGCTTGACATGGTGGCCTTTAGCAGATTGTCAAACATCCAGTCCGTACAGGGAGCAAAAACCTGGTCTTCCTCCAGATCAACCATAAACTTGAGCTGCTCTGTGGAAGCATTGACCCTGGGGTTCACCAGATGCTCAATATTGTTTTCCAGCATAAAATGTAAAAACCAGGCATCCAGATAAGGATCTTTTCCAGCATGTATTTTTGATACTGAAGATATTTTTGGCAGCTTGGTCAATTATCCTCTCCCTTTAAAAAGCCTTTGGTTATAAGCTTGGAAGCAAAACTTGCAGCTGGATTGCGCAAAACTTTAAAATCCAGGGGATTCCTGAAAAACCTGATCCTGTCACCAGCCACAAGTTTAAACCCGCTCTGTCCGTCAACAGTCAGATACGCTTCAGCTTCGGATTTGTTGATGTCTACCGCCGCCTTCTCAGCGGCGGGAAGCACAAGAGGCTTGAAATCATACAGAAAAGGACAGATAGCAGTGATAATCATTGCTTCCAGGTCAGGGTGAACCAGAGGGCCACCAGCTGATACCGAATAGGCTGTTGATCCGGTAGGGGTGGAAAAAATCAGACCATCGGATCTGATTGTCTGTTTTGGGGCTCCGGGCAATTTCAGATCCACAGTAATCAGTCTGGCCAGTTCCCCCCGGTTGATGACCACTTCATTTATGGCGCAGCCTTTTTCAAAAACATTTCCCTGTCTTACCAGCTCATATCCCAGAACCACTCTTCTGGAAACAGGAAAATCCTGCTCCAGGACATTTTCCAGCTGATCCTTCCATGAATGTCGGGAAATATCAGCCATAAAACCAACCTTTCCCAGATTCAGGCCCAGAAAAGGGATATCAAGCCAAAGCAGATTCCTGGCCTGATTAAGTATTGTTCCGTCGCCTCCAAGGATCACTATCAGATCAGCAGAATGCTTGCCGGATTGCAGCTCCCGCCCGTCATGAAGTTCCGCGCTGTGGCGCACCTCTATCCCTCTGGCTTCCAGCCAGGTTCTTATTTCATGCGCCAGTGCTTGTGCTTCACAACTTTTGTTTTTGATAGTAAGGATAATCGAACTTATTTTCATGAATTTGCAACCTTGCGATATGGTATCTGGATATACTTTTGTAACTACTCAGCATATACGGCGTATGCCTTTTCAACAGTACTGGATACCGGCTTACGCCGGTATGAGGTAAAGCAATAAGCTGTTCCGGGGCAGTCATACCGGCGAAAGCAGGTATCCAGTACTTCTTATTTTGATTTTGCTGAACAGATACATATTTTTTAAAACTTTAACTGCTGAAAAATCTTTTTTCAGGGCATTGATGTCAGTCAACAGACTTAGTTTATTTAATCAAGAAAACACCTTGGTTCAAGCAGAAGTTTTTCCTGAAAATATCATTCTTCTCAAAAAACTCCGTAGCTATTCAGCAAGATCGAATAAGAAGACCTGGACCCCGGATCTGGTCCGGGGTGACGGTTAAAGCAGGCCGTTGCCCTTTTCCGTCATTCCGGCGAAAGCCGGAATCCAGTGCGGTTGAATAGTCATACGCCGTACATGGTGAATAGATACAAAACTCCTAAAGTTTTTCTGCTGTAGTCCGATAGTAACGGTAGAAGAGGAGTAAAATGACCATCAACCCTGTCCTTGTAAAAAATGTGCTCAAGACCTATGGCCGCCAGCTGGTCAACGGGCGCAGAATTGCCCGTCTCTCACGTTACCTTAAGGGGAATGAGGGCGCGGACTCTGAAGTTCATTCCAGAGAAATGAAGAGAAGGAGTCTTGTGGAAAAAGTGGCCAGGGAAATAGTGGAAAACCTCATAACCGCTGACAGCGAAAACCCCATGGTTGAAGAAATAAAACAGACCCTTAGCCGGGAACTGAATGCCGAACTAATCTTTCATTACCCTCCCACCGGGGAGGAAATGAAAATATTTGTCCAGGGAAGCGAAGGGCCTGAAGAACTGAATAAAGAACAACGCGAACAGGTGCTGGGCAAATTATGGGAAATAACCCTGAACAAAGTCAACGAGACAATGCTTTAGCGACTTATACCTGCAATCCTGCCTGGTATGGACTTTTTCAACAAGCTGTTAAGAAAAAATCTGTTCCAGATTTCATACGATATATATCCCGGATGGAGCAGACCTGAAAAAAGATATCCTGAACACGGATATTGACAAACAGTTAAAATTATCTAATTTCTGAAGTATTACCTGTCTGGAATTCTTAAATACGCGAAGCGAATAAGGTACAGTTTTTGCTATAAAACAAACACAATTTTTTGGTTTTATGGACTTAAGATTAATTCCAGGCTTCCGATATAGAATCAAAGAGCAGCAAACAAAACGTTTTGATTCTTAAAAAGATTTTTCAGACGAAAATTATTCAGTTGGGAGGAACCCATGCAGATAAAAGGACTTTTAAGCGGACTGCAGACATACGAACAGTCCAAAATAGATAAGGCCCGGGATAAGTCAGGTCAGGCAGCCAGCCGCGGCACAGCCTCATCAGACAAGGTGACTCTGTCCCAGGGGGCCAGGCTTTACAAGGCCGGCATGGAAGAGGCTTTGAACTCTGACGAGGTAAGGACTGAAAAAGTCAACGAAATCAAAGCTCAGGTGCAAAATGGTACGTACAAGCCTGATTCGCGCAAAATTGCCGAAAAGATGATCAACCAGGATCTGGAAAGCTGGTTTCAGAACTCCTAAAAGCCCTGCTTATCAATTCTCTTCAAATCAGAAAGTACTATTCTGGCTTTTGTTCCCGGATGATTCTGGGGAACCTGCATCCCGATTCTCCTGACAGTATTGATGACAACAGGCCCGGTCATATTCAGGGTGGTTTTCTCAGGACATCCCTGAGGGATGGTCACAGTTACCATTATGGCCAGATCTGCTGACCTTTCAATACGAAGTACTCTTTCTTCAGTTTTTCCCAGACGAACCTGATAATCATTAATGAACGCGAAAGGATCTGCCGCCAGAAGGCCGAACCTGGGATTTTCAAGATTCTGAAGCACATAAAACGGAGAATCCGGCTTGATCTGCAGCAGAACAAAATCCCTGACCCTCTCCATTCCGATAAGACCCCGCGGAAAATAGACAGACTTATCAGCACTTACCAGGATTCTTCCCAGTCTGGATTCTATTTGTTTTTGCTTTGTCTTGTCCATATATTTGCCGCCGCTACGAGATCCTGAGCGCATGTATTTATGGCCATCTCGTTTTCCTGTTGTATTTTTTTAAAAACTTCTTCCCTGTAAACCGGCACGTCATCAGGCACGTCCACACCTACCTTGACCTGTTTTCCCTTCACCTCCAGAACGGATATGATAATATTATCGCCCACGTTAATACTTTGACCCGGACGACGGGATAATATGAGCATTTTCTATCTTGTTCCTTATGTTCGGGACTGCGGGGGAAAAACAATCAGCCATCTCTCCCGGCATGTTTTACATTCTTTAACTGGCTATTGAAAATTTCCCAATTGCTGCGTCGCTGCAAAAAGTTCAAACTTTTACGTATCATAAATACGCCCCAGTGAAACGAAAAAAAGTTTCACGGGGTAAACTTTGATCTTGAACTTTTTTTGTTGTTTATCCGGCACCCACTTAAGTGAGCATTATCCAGGCATAAGTCTTTAGTGGTGTCCTAAGTGGGTGCCGGACTGTCGCTTGGAATTTTTGAACAGCCAGCCTGATAAGGACTTTTTCAACAACCTGCTAAGCGCAGGCCTTTCTAAATCTGATTAACCAGGCTCATGCGCATGATCGTGGAAGAGCTTTTAAGTACTGACTCATAGATTATCTGCTGGTTGACCAGATCAGTCATGA
>JAWOGL010000217.1:0-3259 GCA_046496945.1 Desulfonatronovibrio sp. | reverse complement strand
GCAGGTCTTGGCCTGGTCATAGTTCAGCGCCTGGTTGATATGATGGGCGGCAATATAACTCTGGAAAGCGAACCAGTCCGTGGCACGACCGTGCATGTGGTTTTGCCCTTTAAGATGCCTGAAAAAGAAATTTCTCAGGTTGCGCGGGAAACGCAGCATTCCTCCAGAAAATCAGGCAGTCTGAATATTCTTCTGGCTGAGGATGATCCGTTGAACCAGTTATTTATAAAAAGAATGCTGGAAAAAGACGGACATGAGGTTGTTCTGGCCAAAAACGGCCAGGAAGCTGTGAATCTGCTCCAGGAGCAGGATTTCCACTGTATACTTATGGACATTCAGATGCCGGTGATGACCGGGGTAGAGGCAACAAAGGCAATCCGGGAGTCAACTTTCATAGGCGCAAAAAAAGATATTCCCATCATCGCGGTAACCGCTCATACTCAACCAGGTGACAGGGAAAGTTTTCTGGAGGCTGGAATGGATGATTACTTGGGCAAACCGGTCAGTCTGGAGGATTTTCAAAGGGTGTTCAGCAGGTTTTTTGGACAGAAAGGGATGCAGATCTGATCTTCAACAATAACGGTTCGGGGCATGGCATAGTCCTGTTCGTATCTTGATGAAATTACCTGAAGAAGTGTGACGATTTCAAGAGAGTTAACCTGGGCTCTCAGTTTTATGTGTCTAAAAAAAACGTATATCAATCAAGATAGGACTATGTTAAAATTGGGAAATAGATTTCTTTTGAGCATGGCGATCATGCTCCTACTGCTTTCATCGGCAAACGCAGTTGAATTAACTTCTGAAGAAAGAGCTTACCTGGACAATCTGGGCGCGGTCACCATGTGTGTGGACCCGGATTGGGAACCCTATGAGCGTGTGGATGAACAGGGCAACTTTACCGGAATTGCAGCAGACCTTGTGGAGATTGTCTCAAAGCGTCTGAGTATCCCTTTTGTTATCGTGCACACAGTTGACTGGCAAGAAACCCTTGAAGTTTCCAGAGAAGGTGGCTGCATGCTCATACCCTTTTTAAATCAAACCACTGAAAGGGAAGAATGGCTGGACTTTACTGCCCCCCTGTTTGTTGCCCCCAATGTATTCATCACCAGGAACGAACACGACTTCATCTCAAATCCCTCCGAACTGGTGGACAGGACTGTGGTTCTGCCCCACAGCACATCCATGGAAGAGTTTCTCCTTCAGGATTACCCCAACCTAGACATCATTACTGTGGATGATGAAAATGACTGCTACCGCATGGTTTCTGAAGGTAAGGCGGACATGACCCTGCGCTCCCTGACCATAGCTGCCTACACTATCCGCAGGGACGGCTGGTTCAACCTGAAAATTGCAGGACAACCCCCTGAACCACATTATGTCAACCACCTGCGAATGGGGGTGCTCAAGGAAATGCAGGATCTCCGGGACATTCTGAATAAGGCCATCCTTACTATCACTCCCAGGGAACGGGAAGAAATCATAAACCGTCATGTCAACATTGAATACGTTCAGTCGACAGACCTTACCTGGTTAATGCGTATGGGGGCCTTTCTTGGTGTGCTGCTTGCCGTATCCTTCTACTGGAACCATCGGTTGAAGAATGCCCTTGCCGCACTGCGCGAATCCGAACGCAGCAAATCAGTGCTCATCTCCAATATTCCGGGTATGGCCTACCGTTGTTTGTATAATCGGGACTGGACCATGCAGTTCGTGTCTAAAGGTTGTCAGGAACTGACCGGCTATAAAAGCGAGGAACTGATTAACAACCGGGTTGTATCCTACAATAGTCTAATTGTTCCTGAATACCGGGAAGGTATTATTGAAGAATGGGAAAAGGCCAGGATTGCAAAACTTCCGGTTGAACTGGAATATAAGATTATCACTGCAGATATGACGGTTAAATGGGTCTATGAGAAGGGTGTATTTATTTATGATGACCATGACAACGTATTGGGCATTGAAGGGCTGATCATTGACATCAGTGACCGGAAAGCAGCTGAAGAAAAACTGAGCAGCCTTGCTGCAACAGACGAACTCACAGGTCTCTGGAACAGAAGACATTTCATGCAGGCTCTGCAGCAGGAAATATTGCTTGCCAAGCGTTATGGACAGGTATTCTCTCTGGTTATGCTGGACATTGATCACTTCAAGTCCATTAACGATAACTTCGGTCATGACGTGGGCGATGCCACCCTGCGGCATTTAAGCCTGGTCATTAACAAGCATATCCGCAAAGTGGATATTCCTGCCAGGATCGGCGGTGAAGAATTCATATTGATTTTACCCAAGACAGACCTTGAAGGAGCATACTTTATTGCTGAACGACTCAGAAAATATATGGAAGCAAACCCGATTTCAGCCGAACCTGACCCATTTCATATCTATGTAAGCATTGGAGTTACAGTCTACACCCCGGAAATATCCAAGCCTGACCAGATGTTGAAAGTAGTTGATGAAGCCTTGTATGAGGCTAAAAATACAGGGAGAAACCGCACTGTGAAAAAAATGGCCTTAGATTCGTCAAGTTGATGATCAATTTATGTCAATAATATTTGTGTGACTCTTCCGGTAGGTACAGCCATCTGAGGCTTCCTGCATTGGTTGGACACAAAAGGGTCAAGTTAAGGTGCGGACAACATAACGGCTATGCCTGTACTGTAGTTCTTCTCAATTATTCTGAGGACTGGCAAAAGAAAGTTTGACAATTCAGACTGGTTTGGATTTCTGTCAGAACATGGAGATATTCTGAGGATATGTGACGCGAGGACTCATGCACCTAGTCTTGTCCCTGCAGCATCTTTTGCCTCGCTATTAAAAACAGGTTCTCATTTCAAGCGTTGCTTTCAACGGCAAATTAATTTATCCATAAAAATACTCAATAAGAAGCAAGCCCCTGGTCTTCTACTTCTTCGTTTTTCAATTTTCTCTGGAGCTTATCATGCCCAAACCTTCCAAGAAGAAAGAACAGCCCTGCCATCCCGACTTTTCTGACCCTCAAGACATTCTGATGAATGCCCCTATAGGCATCATCGCCACCACCCCCGATGGCCGGCTTCTATCAGCCAACTCTGCCATGGCCAGAATGTTTGGCTATGACTCACCGGATGAACTGATTGAGTCTGTAAATGGCCTTACCACCCATCTGTATGCCGACCTCTCTGATAGAGAAGAGCTCATGCGTATTTTGAAAGAAAATGATGAAGTGCTTAACTTTGAGTGTAAAGGTAATCTCCGGGAGGGAGGCACAATTTGGACATCC
>JAWOGL010000055.1:0-11675 GCA_046496945.1 Desulfonatronovibrio sp. | reverse complement strand
AGCTCCCGGCCTTGCTGGCCTGGGATAAATCCATCTTAAGGCCCTGGCTGATAAATATAGCGGCCACCAGGAGAGCGCTTATGTCGAACTTATCCAGGAAGGCCTCAGGCACGGGAATATACATGGCCAGGGCAATGGCCCCGATGATTAAGAGCAGCAACAGATTTCGCTGAGAAAAATGCTCAATGGTCCGGACCAGACCGGCGGGTTGCGTATACATGGGCGGCTCCTAATTTTGCTGTCAGGTCTGAATTGAACCCTGAAGGGAAGTTACTGTTCAGCAGGGTGAACCGGTTCGCTTCAGACAAGTATTAGTTTATTGCAATAATAAAGACCGGCGCAGGCAAAAGCCGGTCAGCAGCCGGGTTTCCTGTATCCGTGACTGAAATCCGGGTCATAGAGCTTTGATCTGGTACTATGACTCTTTCCAGGGAGAATGAGAAACACGGCCTGCCCGGATATGTTTCTGCTTTTTACGGTCCGGGGCAGGTTTGCCAGATCGGTTTCAATGATCTTCTCGTCCGCCCAGCCCACTTTCCAGCCTATTATTACCAGAGTTTCCGGGTCCAGCCCGCCATCAAGCAGTTCTGACTGTACGTTTTCAGCCAGAGTGGCTGAAAGATAAATCGCCATGGAACTCTTGGAAGCCGCCAGTCTTTTCAGGCTCTGGGCACAAGGGACCCTGGTTCTGCCTGAGGCCCTGGTGATGATCAGGGTTTGACTGACTTCGGGGAAGGTAAAGGAAATTCCCGCTCTGGCTGCGGCGGCAAAGGAAGCGGTAACTCCAGGAATGATCTCGAATGGTATTCCCTCTTTTTGCAGGAGTGCGGCCTGTTCCTGAATGGTTCCGAATATTGAAGGGTCGCCTGTATGTACTCTGGCTGCGGTTTGTCCCTGGGAGTATGCTTCACTCATAAGTTTATGGGTTTGTTCCAGGGTCAGGCCTGAGCTGTCAATAATCCTGTCCGCCCCGGACTCGCTGAACAGCTGCCGGGGAACCAGGGAGCCGGCATAGATGATCAGATCTGCCCGGTTGATAAGATTCAGGCCCTTGACCGTGATAAGTTCAGGGTCTCCGGGTCCGGCCCCGATAAAATAAATCTTTCCGGCAGGATTCATGAATGATTATTTATCTTTCCCGATAATGGATTGTAACATGGAAAAACTATTTTCCAGGTTGAATTGTTCGGTGACGTCCTGGCGGAGGAATTCATTGATAGGTTTGATAAGCTTTACAGCCTGATCAATTTCCGGATTGCTCCCCTTGACGTAGGCTCCGATATTGATCATGTCCGCTGCCCGTTCATACGCAGCCAAAAGACGGATGATTTTCTGGCCTGCTTTGATGTTTTCCGGGGAGGCAACGTCTACTCTCAGCCTGCTGACACTTTTAAGGATATCTATGGAGGGATAGTGTCCCTGATCAGCCAGTTCCCTGGTCAGGACAATGTGCCCGTCCAAAATGGAGCGGACAGCATCGGCAATGGGTTCGTTGAAGTCATCGCCTTCCACCAGGACCGTATATATTCCGGTGATACTGCCCCTGGGGTTTTTCCCGGTTCTTTCCAGAAGCTTGGGAAGCTGGGTGAATACAGTGGGGGTATATCCTCTGGTAGTGGGAGGTTCGCCCGCGGCGAGACCGACTTCCCGGGCAGCCATGGCAAAGCGGGTTACTGAATCCATCATCATGAGAACATCCTTGCCCTGATCCCGGAAGTATTCAGCAATGGCGGTGGCTGCGAAAGCGGCCCGCATGCGGATGAGAGGACCCTGATCAGAGGTGGCCACCACCAGGATGGACCTGGCCAGACCTTCAGGTCCCAGGTCTTTTTCCATAAATTCCACAACCTCTCTTCCCCGCTCTCCCACCAGAGCGATAACATTGATGTCGGCTTTGGTATACCTGGCCATCATGCCCATAAGAGTGCTTTTGCCCACACCTGATCCGGCCATGATCCCTATTCTCTGGCCCTTGCCCAGGGTAAGCAGGGAGTTTATGGCCTTGATGCCTACGTCAAGGGGTTGATCAATGCGCGGACGTTCCAGGGGGTTAAGCGGTTCAGCGTATAAAGGATAGTATTTCTGAGCCGGGATGGGGTCATCCTTACGCAGGGGTTCCCCGAATGCGTTTATGGCATGACCCAGAAAACCTTTGCCTACGGGAATCAAAGGCGGCATGGAGGTGTTTTTGATCAGGGTGCCGGGCTTGATGCCCCGCATGTCTTCATAGGGCATGAACAGCACTGCTCCGTCCCTGAATCCTACAACTTCAGCGTTGATGGAACTTTTACGGTTTTTTTCATCAGGCAGGAGACTGCAGATTGAGCCCAGAGGTGCTTTTATTCCCTGTCCTTCAACCACCAGACCGATGACCTTGGATACTTTTCCAAAAGTCAGAACCGGATTGACGTCTGAAAGAAGACGCATGCAGGTATTGATATCCAGGGTCATGAGTCATCCTCTGCCAGAGACACCTGTTCCACGATCTTTTTTATCTGCTCGTAACGGCTGTCCAGGGTGTTATCAACCATACCGTTGCCGTTTTCCAGGATAAGACCGCCTTTTTTTATTTTTGCCGAGGATTTGACCCGGCAGCCTTCCACAACCGGGTGTTTTTCAGAGGCATTTTCCAGCAGTTCTTTGAGGATCTGCTCATCGTCAGGGCTTACAGTCAAAGTTAATTTCTTATTGGACTCTGCGAGATCAAGGGATTGGTCCAGAAGCGACTCCAGTATGTTTATTCTGTTTTCCTGGATTTCCAGGCCAAGTATCTTTTCCACTGAGGCCCTGAGTACCAGGACCATGTCCTGGCGGTACTCGTCCCTGATTTTGTCTTTTTCGTTTTTAAGGCTGGAAATAACTTTGCCGATGCTGGAACTCAGCTCATTTCTGGTGGCCTGAATTTCCTGATCAGCCTTGGTCATTCCCTGAGTTCGGCCTTCTTCTGCGGCCTTGTGTTTGATTGCTTTGGCCTCAGTCATGGCCTGATTAATAATTTCAGAGGCTTTTTGCCGGGCTTTTTCTCTCACCCTTTCCAGAAACCTGGCTTCGGTTTCAGGGGTGTCTATGCGAATAGCCTGCCTGGATTCAGCATTGACTTCCTCCAGATCCCTGGTTCTAAGGCCCATTATGACCCGGCCGCCTCTGATTTTCCGGGGGGCATCAGACAAGGACATCTCCGCCTCCCTTGCCGGTGATAATGATCCGGCCTTCAGCTTCCAGGCGACGAACTATCTTGACCACGTTCTGTTGAGCCGCTTCCACATCACTGAGCCTTACCGGGCCCATGATTTCCAGATCTTCACGGATCATGTTGGCTGCTCTTTCAGAAAGGTTGTTAAAGAATTTGTTCTGCAGGTCTTCCGAGGCTGTTTTAAGAGCCATGGTCAGGTCTTCATTGCTGATTTCCTTGAGTACTTCGCGAACCGCCCGGTCATCAAGTTCCTGAATGTCTTCAAACACGAACATGAGCTGTCTGATTTCTTCGGCCAGTTGACTTGATTCCTCTTCGATATCCGACAGGACTTCTTCTTCAGTGCTTCTTTCAACGGCATTGAGAATTTCAGCCACAGACTGAACTCCACCCACTTTGCGTCCTTCTTTGGCTCCCATGGCGATAAGCTGATTCTGCAATACCTTGTCCACTTCCATAATCATATCTTCCGGAACGGCTTCAAGTTTGGCCAGTCGCATGAGCACTTCGGCCCTTATCCCCGGGGGCAGGTTCTGCAGCAGTTCCCCGGCGCTTTCAGAGGGCAGATGGCCGGTGATGAGGGCCAGGGTCTGAGGATGTTCGTTTCTGAGAATCTGTGCCAGTATTTTAGGGCTTACGTTGCCCAGTTCTTTGAAGGGGGTGACCCCTGTTTCCATGTCCAGAGCATCCATGACATATTTGGCAGTGTCAGAGTCAAGGAGCTTGGTCAGAAGGCGTTTGACCTGATCCGGTCCTCCCAGGAGCATTTCCTTGCCCAGCATGAGGCTTTGATTGAATTCCTTAAGTACCTGTTCCGCCTTTTCCTTGGGCACGCTTTCCATTTCCAGCATGGCCCTGGAAATCTGGGTAATCTCGGTTTTATCCAGCCTCTTGAAGACATCTGCTGTAAAGTTGTCTCCAAGGGCCAGCAACAGAACGGCGGTTTTTTGAATCCCGCTGAGTTTGCCTGGGATTGCCATTTAGGCCTTCTCCTCTTTGAGCCATTTTTTAACCACTGCAAAGGCCTGGTCAAAGTTTTCGTCTACCAGCTGGGCGGCAAAGGCCTTGACATCGTCAATACGTTTCTGAGCCTGCATGCCTTCCATTTCCTCTTCACTCATACCCGCCCCGAGGGCTTCACGTTCCGTGCCTTCGGGAAGTCCGGCCATTTCTTCCTCTTCTTCAGAGATTTGAGGTTTAAGTATGGCCATGACTATCGGCCTTACTACCAGAAGGAGGAAAAGTAAAACCAGAAGGGCGTTAAGTACGGGTTTTCCAATGAGCTGAAAATAGTCTGCCACGGTGTCTCTGAGTGTTGGTTCGGGCTCGATTTCAGGCGCGCCAAAGGCGATGTTGCTGACCTCGATGTTGTCCCCTCTGGCAGTATCAAACCCTACAGATCTTTCCACCAGCTGACGGATCCTTTCTATTTCCTCCTGGGACAGGGCTTCATATACCATCTCGCCTGCGTCATTTTCAACGTATTTTCCATCTACCAGAACCGCTACATTGAGTTTGTTCACATCGCCCAGGGCGCCGACGATATTCTGCTCTTCACTGCTTATCTCGAAGTTGGTGGTCCTGGTTTCCCTGGAGGTTTCCTGGGAGGTTGCCGGTCCGGTATAGCCTTCTCCCTGAAAAGCCGGCTCCGGCACTCCTGCTTCCATCTGGGAGTCTCCACTGCTCTGTTCTTCAGAACGCTGTTCGCTTCGCACCACCGCGCTGTCAGGGTCAAAGATTTCCTTGCGGGTGGTTCTGCGGTTAAAGTCCAGGTCCGCGTTTACTTTGGCGATGACTCTTCCAGGGCCGGTAATGGGAGAAATAATATGCTCAATGCGTCGCTCCAGATTCTGCTGAAATGACAGCTGGTATTCCAGCTGGGTGGTAGTCATTCCTTCCAGAGTGTCGTCTCTTGGTTCGTACAGTACTCTGCCCCGGGTATCGGAAATGGTTACCCTTTCAGCCTCCATGTCTTCCACTCCGGTGGCAATGAGATTGACAATACTCTGGATCTGGGAAGACTCCAGTTTACGCCCGGATTTCAACTGCAGGACCACAGAAGCGGAAGGCTGGGCCTGCTCTTCAATAAACAGGCTGCGACTGGGCATAACCAGATGCACCCGGGCGGAATCGACTTCATCGTATTCAGCAATGGTTCTGGACAGTTCACCCTGGAGGGCGCGCTGGTAATTTATCCGCTGCACAAAATCAGTCTGTCCTATCTGGATGTCATCAAAGAGTTCATAACCAATGCCTGATCCATGAAGGACCCCCTTACCTGCTACCAGAAGTCTCAGCCGGTGAACATCATCCTGCGGTACCAGTATGGTGGAGCCCCCGTCTTCAAGGCGGTAACTCGCGTTTTCTTTATCCAGTATCTGGACCACCCTGGAAGCATCTTCAGTATGCATGTTGGCGTATAATATCGCATAATCGGTTTTAGTCAGGAAAAACATAAGCACAATAAAAGTCAGAATCACCGATGCAGACAGTCCGCCCATAAGGATTTTCTGGGAAACTGAGCTGTTGGCCCAGAACCCAGTGACTTTGTTCGTGAAGTTTTTTAAGAAGGGAGGCATGTTAAACCCCTTGAGTATGTTATGTTAAATAAATTAAAGTATTAAACCGGCAAACAGGCCTGGCAGCTTGCTGAATCCTTTGCCAGGCAGTCTGCTAGAACGGGGTCTGCATCAGCTTGGTATATGCCTCCATGACCTTCCCCCTGACCGCCGTGGTCAGCTGCATGGCCACGCTGCTTTTCTGCATGGCGATCATAAGTTCATGCACGTTTTCATTTTCTCCGGCGGCAAAGGCCTGAATCATCTGGTTTTTTTCCCCCTGCATGGAGTTGACCTTATGCAGTGAATCCTTGATGGTTGTGCTGAAGTCATCGTAAACCTGATCGTTTTTCTGAGTGCTTTTAGGTTCAACTGCTGATTCCAGGGCATTGGTATAGGCTTTCATTGCCATTGGTGATATGGACATTTTATCCCCCTGCTGGATCTGTCTGATGTATTCCTGGTGCACAGGAATCTGGTTATAGTTTTACCTCTGTTTATCCGCGGCCAATCTCCAAAGCCTTGTTGAACATGGTTTTGGTTGTAGTGATGGAAGAAACATTGGCCTCATAGGTACGCATGGCAGTAAGCATGTTGGCCATTTCTTCAACCACATTAATGTCGGGCATACGGACGTAGCCTTCCTGGTCGGCATCGGGATGCCCGGGATCGTAGATCATTTTGGCCGGCCGGTTGTCGTTTAATACGGACGTGGCCCTGACCCCGCGCAACTCTCTGTCCAGTTCGGTCTGCATTGCCTTGCCAAAAGGGGTTTCCACGGGCTGGGACTCAAACAGGACTGTCTTGCGCTGGTATGGACCGCCTTCCGGAGTCCTGGTGGTGTTCACGTTGGCCAGATTCATGGAGATGATATTCAGATGAGTCCTTTCAGCGCTTAACGCCGACGCCCCAATATCAAGAGACTTCATGAAGCTCATTATTTTCCTCCTTCAGTGATAGCGGTTTTTATTCCATTGAAACTTTTGGAAATGATGCCGGTCAAGGCATTATACATCAGGGTGTTTTTGGCCATGATCGCCATTTCCTTGTCCAGGTCCACAGTGTCTTCACCCTGGTAGACCCGGGGTTCAATGCTTTTGATAAATTCAGAATTGAATGACCCGGGTGTAAATTTTGAAGGCAGATGGGACTCATTGGTTCTGTCCATTTTTCCCTTGCCGTCAAGATTCAGGGCGGCCTGAAGTTTTTCCTCAAATTCAACTCTGCGGGCTTTGTATCCGGTAGTATTGATGTTGGCCAGGTTTGAGGAGACAACATTTTGACGCTCCAGGCGCATGTCCATGACCTTTGAAGTAATCTGGATATGGTTTCCAAACAGTGATTTCATGGGAACGCTCCTTATACAGGCTTGTCTGATTTTTGTGGGTTTTTCTATCTCTAGCAACTCCTGTTCCAGAAATTAAAAAAACCTGTAACCAGGTACGGCAGGTCTGGGTCTAAAAATCACGGGAGGTTGAAAAATCAGCAGCATCCGGAAAAACATCCGGTAATAAGGAGAAGATTTGTCTTGAATGTCTGGCATGCTTGTTGCTTTGAAATTTTCAAAAGGAAAAATTGACAACATCTGGAGGAGTTTTATGAGCAACAACCTTGATTATGAAATCAACAAAGAACTTGGCGAATGTTACCTGTTTATGGGCGAACTGGACAAGGCTGAACAATATTATCAGAAAGCCGCCGGTTCTAATGGTGTACATGCCGACCCGTATATTGGACTGGCAACCATTGCCGTACAGAAAGGCGAGCTGGAAAAGGCCGGTACGCTGTATGAAAAGGCCACCAAAGTTGAAACCAATGATAAGGCCCTGGCGGGTCTGGGCCTTATTGAGACCGAGATAGGTTCACATGAGCGGGCTTTTGGTCTTTTTGAACAGTCCCTGGAAGTTAATCCGGCAAACCCTATCGCCCTGTTTGGTCTGGTTCAGACAGCTTACAGCCTGGGCAAAACAGAAAAGGCTATCAAGTATCTGGAAAACGCCCTGGAGATAGCTCCTGATAAGGTGGAAATCCGGTTTTCACTGGCGGGTTGTCTTAAAAGCCTTGAGCGTACTGAAGAAGCCAGAAAGCATCTTGAAGTTATTCAGGAAGCCGATCCAGAGAACGAAGCCGCCAAAGAGCTTATGGCAGAAATTGGCTGATCCCGTTCCTCCTCCCCAGTGACTGGCCGGGCCGGTTGTCATTATTGACAATCAACCCGGCCAAAACTGCCGGAATAATCTTGCAAGGCAGAAACGATTCTGGCAGATTAATGGATCAAGGAGGTGCACAATGCAGTTTTTGCCTGTTAAAAGGGCTTTATTAAGCGTTACTGACAAAACCGGACTGGCGGATCTGGCCGGTTTTCTGGCTGAACGGAATGTGGAAATCGTTTCCACCGGGGGAACGGCCGCTCTTATCCGGGAGCATGGCATTCCAGTGACCGGAGTAAGTGATGTTACCGGTTTTCCTGAAATTTTAGGAGGCAGGGTCAAAACTCTGCATCCGCGTGTTCACGGCGGGGTTCTGGCAGACAAGGATGATCCATCTCATGAACAGACCCTGGACGAACATGACATTGATTTTTTTGATCTGGTCTGCGTGAATCTTTATGATTTTGCAGCGGCAGTGACTGCCAATGCCGAACTCAAACCGGCCGTGGAAAAAATCGATATTGGCGGGCCTACTCTGTTGCGCGCTGCAGCTAAAAATTTTCACAGCGTTTGTGTCTTGCCTGATCCGGAATTTTACGCTTCCTTTATGACTCAATTTGAGGACACAGGAAAGATCAGCCTTGATTTCAGACTTAAGACCGCCAGGTATACATTTGATCTTACTTCCCGGTATGACCGGATGATAACAGATTATCTGAGCCGCAAGCAAGTTGAGGATTCCGATTAAAACAGTTTTTAAAGATTCCTGGACAAGCATAAACAAGGTATTATTTATAGTGTCTTGATTAACCCCTGATACGAGGCTGCGCACTGGGACCGGCCAAAGAATGACTGCGAAAATAAGGATGCGTATCTCTTGATTCAGGTAAATATTAATCAAAAATCTTTTTTTCAGGAGTTTATTCAATAGCTAAGAAACCATCAGGCAATTTGACCGGCCTTAAACCCAGTCAATTGAAATCCCTTTCCAGACTCTATTTCCGGGTTTATCCCCCATCTCCGGGATTCACTCCCGAACAGCTTCACGAACTTGCCGATATTACCCAGCAGATAAAAAGGCAGATCGGCCTTCTTCTTGACCGCCGCGGACATGTACTCAAGGTTCTGGTTGGAGATCACGAAGGCATACTTATTCCTGAACTTGACCGCTTGCGTCAGAGTTCCGGCAGGCTCAGGGGTATAAGGCTGTTCCATACCCATATAAACGCTTCGCCTTTAAGCCGGGAAGATATTATGGATATGGTCTTTCTGCGTCTGGACTCGGTGGCTGTCCTGACATTGGACGCGCAGGGCCGTCCGGATAAAATACAATGGGCTCACCTTCTTCCACCTAATCAGAAAAGCGAGCCTTATATGGTTCACGGGCCGATCCCATGGGACAGAGTTGAGTTTGATTTTCAGGAAAGTGCCAATTCCCTGGAAAAAGAACTTGATCGTCAGGGCTCGGTTCTTCGGACAGAGGCCGGGGAAGGACGCGGATTGCTGGTAAGCGTGGGTACATCCTCCAGAAAAGAAATGGAAAGGTCCCTGCTGGAATTAGCCGATCTGGCCAAAACCGCTGGCCTGGATGTTGCCGGGACTATGATCCAGAGGGTGCCCAAAGTTAATCCCAGATTTATCATGGGCAAGGGCAAGCTTTCAGAATTGGAAGTGATGGCCCTGCAGCACGGCGCTTCAGTGATTGTCTTTGATCAGGAATTGACCCCTACCCAGCTGAGAAATATCGCCTCCATAACCGATCGCAAGATCCTGGACCGGACTCAGCTGATTCTGGATATTTTTGCCCAGCATGCCACTTCAAAAGCGGGCAAGCTCCAGGTGGAAATGGCCCAGCTTAAGTATACTCTGCCAAGGCTTATCAAGCAGGACCGGGCCTTGAGCAGGTTGACCGGCGGTATTGGAGGACGTGGACCGGGTGAAACTCAGCTGGAACTGGACCGCAGAAAAATCAGGGATAAAATCAAGAGGATCAAGGATGACCTGAGCAGTCTTCGAAAGCACCGGGAGAACGCCAGGTCCAAAAGACAGCAGAGCTTTGTGCCTGTGGTTTCCCTGGTAGGGTATACCAACGCGGGCAAGTCCACGCTGCTCAACACCCTGACCCACAGTGATATCCTGGCTGAGGACAAACTCTTTGCCACCCTGGATCCAACCAGCCGGAGACTGCGCTTTCCTGAGGAAAAAGAAATTATCCTCACTGATACAGTGGGTTTTATCAAGGATCTGCCCCTGGATCTCAGGGAAGCCTTTATGGCCACCCTGGAAGAATTGTCCCAGGCCCGGGTGCTGATGCATGTGGCGGATGCTTCACATCCTGAAGTGGAAGAACAGGTGGAAGCTGTGAAAAACCTGCTTAAATCACTGGATCTTGATGATAAGGAAGTTGTTCTGGCTCTTAACAAGTGGGACCGGCTGACCCCGGATCAACGAAAGCTGATGCTGAATACTTTTCCTGAAGGTATTCCCATTTGTGCCCGGGACCAGTCCACACTTGACCCTCTGGTGAGAGTACTGAAAGATCTTTTGTAATGCTGCGGCTTTTTCTTCTGTTTGTGCCGGATTTTGGAGATTTACTCCTGACTATTCAGCAGTTTTGTGTTTACGCCAGCTGTTTTCTTCACCGTTTAGCAGGCGGTGAATATTTTCTTCGTGTCTCCAGAATACCAGGCCCATGATCAGCAGTGTTAAAATGATATAGGCAAAGTTGCCGGTGAAAAGAAAGATAACCGGAGCAGAGCTTACCAGGGCCAGAGAACCCAGAGAAACAAATCCCGTCAGATAAATGACTGCCAGGCAGATGCCGATGGCCCAGACCGCTGCCCCAGGCGCGAGTCCCAGCAGAACTCCAACTGTAGTGGCCACTCCTTTTCCGCCTTTTCCATAGAGAAAAACTGAATACATGTGTCCGATAATAACGGCCAGGGCGGTCAGGGTTACAAAAACAGCCGAAGAGCTGATTTTTAAGGCAATCATAACCGGTAGATAGCCTTTGAGCAGGTCAAGGATTAGAACACTCACACCGTATTGGAATCCACAGACTCTGGATACGTTGGTGGCGCCTATGTTTTTGCTTCCCACCTGTCTTGGATCGGTACTGCAAAAGGTCTGGGCTATGAAAATGCCGAAGGGCAGGGATCCAAGAATGTAACACAGGCCTAACCAGATTATTGATGCCATTATTCACTCCTTTTAATTCTTTTGCTTAATGTGCAAACAGGACTGCAAAACAAAATGCTGTTTAGTTTTTGTCGCAGAAATGTTTGATAGAAAGATTTATTTATATAGTTATCGTCTGAAAAAGTAAATTTTAAATTTCAGGAAAAAAGTCCTTGCCAACCATCATGGTCTTGGATATAAAACCTTCTTTCAAACAAGTTGCCGAGGTAGCTCAGTCGGTAGAGCAGGGGACTGAAAATCCCCGTGTCGGCGGTTCAATTCCGTCCCTCGGCACCATAAATTTCAAGGGGTTACGTTGAAAAGCGTAATCCCTTTTTTTATCCATTTTCATTTTTTATCCACATATTATCCACTTTTGAAAATCTATTGCCCCGGCCTGAATATTTATCCACCTTCCTGAAAAATTGTTGAAGCCATATAAGCCCGTTTAAGGCCCTGGAATGCTCCTGGCCATGCTTGACCATGGGAACGGTCCTGGAAAGGGCAGGGTGAAGCCCTGGTAGGGTGAGGTTTGGGGTCGGACCTAATCAAGTTATTGAGTTGATTGTATAAATATCCTCTATAGAGTCTAAAATT
>JAWOGL010000014.1:0-4917 GCA_046496945.1 Desulfonatronovibrio sp. | reverse complement strand
GGTCACTTCTGATCATTCCACGCCCAGCAAAGGAGATATGGTACACTGCGGAGAACCCGTACCTCTGATTTTAATGGGCAGCGGAGTAAGAATTGATCAGGTGAAACAGTTTGATGAAGTTTCAGCCGCCCAGGGATGTCTTGGATTTGTGCGGGGCAGGGAATTCATGTATATAGTCCTTAACTGCCTGGATATGGGCAAGCTGGCCGGACTCATGGATACGCCTCATGATCAGCCTTACTGGCCGGGAAAATCTCAGCCGTTTGAACTGATTTGAGAAAACATCCGTGGAAGTGGTTGGATATTTCGCGGCTGGTGGTTTATTTTCGCATTAGATTTGCTCATTAAACCCTGTCACCCAAAAATAAGAAAAGTATTGAGCCGCAATATCCTGAACGCGCAAAGTTTTCAAAAGAAAGGGAGTGGTTCAACGGGATCCTTCATGGGCTCCCGGTATAGCCCTCATTAAGAAATACAGATATTGCAGCGGGTGATCTTATCTTAATTTACAGGTTGGATACAGGAATATTCAGAATGAAAACTGCTGTAAGCATGTTTATTGTACTGCTTTGGCTTGTACTGGTTCCGGTCAGTCTTGAAGCTGATGAACAGGATTATCTTGTTTTTGAGGTCCGGCCAAGGCCAACATTGAATTATTACCAGGCAGTGGGAACTATCCGTCCCAGGCACGAGCCGGAGATCAGTTCTCAGGTGCAGGCCGTGGTCCTTGAGGTCCTGGTCAATCCGGGGGATGAGGTCCAGCCTGGCGAGCTTATGATTCGTCTGGACGACAGGGAATACAAAAGCCGCCTCAATCAGGCAATGGAAAAGCTTCAGGCTGCCGGAGCGGCTTTAAAGCGGGCTGAGCAGGAATCGGTCAAAGCCAGGGCTTTCCTGGATGAAGTCTCTGGGAAACACGCAAGGTATAAAAAACTTTATGCCGGGAACGTAATTTCCAGCCATGAATATGAAAAAGCAGCATCTGTCCATCATCAGGCAGCAGCTGACTATGAACAGAGTCTTACAGCCATACAGGAGGCTGGTTTTAATAAGGTCGCTGCTCAGGAAAAAACCGCTGAACTAAGGATCCTTCTGGACTATACAGAAATCAGGGCTCCGGAGCGCGCAGAAGTGGTTAAAAAACTGGTTCATCCAGGTGACACGGCATCTCAAGGCAAAGTTCTGCTTCTGCTTCAGTCCAGGCATTTGCTGCGCATGGAAGCTCAAATTCCTGAGCGTCTTGTTTCCCGAATCAGCGTTGGTGAAGAATACGAAATCAGGATCAATTCTCTGCAAAAGATTTTTAAGGCAAAAGTGGCTGAAATAGTGCCCCAGGCCGATGCTGCAGCACGCAGCTTTCTGGTGAAGCTTGACCTGGAGTCTGGTGAAGGTGAGGTTTATCCCGGGATGTTTGCCAGAATGCTTGTTCCTCTTGAGCAGGAAGAAACTATTTTTATTCCGGCGGATGCCGTGCACTATATGGGTCAGCTACAGACGGTTACTGTGCTTGAAGACGGCGAAACCAGCATAAGGCACGTGCGCACCGGCAGAAAAATTCAGGAACATATTGAGATCCTTTCGGGTCTGAATGTTGGCGAGAAAGTCATTTTAGAAAGGGATGGTTCCTTCTGATATGGGTAATACAGCCATCCAGTCCTTCCTGAGACCCTTTATTTTTTCCTACCTGGCTCCGATTCTTCTTATTCTGTCCCTGTCTCTGGGAATTCTGGCTATGATCATTACTCCGAGGGAAGAAGAGCCTCAGATAATAGTGCCCATGGCTGATGTAATAGTGAAGGTTCCTGGAGCAAGCGCCCGGGAAGTGGAAAAGCTGGTGGCCGGCAGGCTGGAAAACCTTCTGTGGCAGCTTGATGGAGTTGAATACGTTTATTCCAGCTCCCACAGGGGAAGGGCTGTGGTTACAGTGCGTTTCTTTGTGGGCCGGAATCTTGAAGACTCCCTTGTCCATCTGCACAATCAGATATTTATGCACCAGGACCTGGTTCCAGCCATTGTTTCGGACTGGATAATCAAGCCTGTAAGTATTGATGATGTCCCTGTTCTGAATATTACCCTTTTTTCGGATAAGTATAATGATTATGAGCTTCGCCGCATGGGAGCGGAGCTTCTGGCCAGACTGTCTGAAGTTGAAAATGTTTCCAGGACAGGGATTTTCGGAGGCCGTCCCGGCCAGGTACTGGTGGAGATTGACCCTCAGGCGATGGCCGGCCGCGGAGTATCCGCCCCTCAAATTCAACAGGCCCTGGAAAATGCTGATTTTTCCCTGCGCCTTGGAGAATTCCCGCTAAATAACCGGTTGTTTCAAGTTTTTGGAAATACCTGGCTCCATGATGAGCATCAGGTTTCTGATCTGGTAATCGGGATGCAGGAGGGCCTTCCAATTTACCTCAAAGACGTGGCTCAGGTGAGCTACGGACCTGCAGAGCCGGAATATTACGCCCGCCTGGGTTTATCTCAAGTTTATCAGGAAAAAAAAGAAGCAGCGCATTTGCCTGTAACCATGCCTTCAGTCACATTGGCCCTGGCCAAAAAGCAGGGGGCCGGCGCAGTTGATGTTGCTGAGAATATCCTTGAGAAATTAGATGAACTTAAGACAACGTTCCTGCCTTCAGAAGTGTACACGGAGATTACCCGCAACTATGGGTTGACTGCCCATGAAAAGGTAAATGAACTGTTTCGTTCCCTGTTTTTTGCCGTGACAACAGTGATCCTGGTTCTGACTGTTACCCTGGGCTGGCGTCCGGCTCTGGTAGTGGGGCTGGCCATTCCCGTAAGTTTTTCTTTGGCCCTGTTTGGAAGCTATCTCCTGGGCTATACCATAAACCGGGTGACCCTGTTCGCCCTGATTCTGTCCCTGGGCCTGGTGGTGGATGATCCCATTACCAATGTGGACAATGTCAAGCGGCATATGTCGTTTGGGGGTAAGGATCCGGCAAAAGCTGTGCTGGCCGGAGTAAGCGAGGTGATAGTGCCGGTGGTTATGTCCACTTTGGCTATAATCGCCTGTTTTTTGCCGCTTTTTTTCATAACCGGAATGATGGGGCCGTACATGGCCCCCATGGCGGCCAATGTTCCCCTTACCGTGACCTTTTCAACCCTGTGCGCGGTGACCATTGTTCCCTGGCTGTGTTACCGTTTTCTCAAGCGTTCCCCAGTCATTAAGCATGCCGGGGATTATCAGGGAGTGCCTGAGTGGGTTATGAGCGGCTACCGCTCTTTGATGCTTCCTTTTTTAAATTACCGCTGGCTGCGCCGCGCTCTGTTTGTCCTGGTGTTAATCCTTTTAATGGCAGCTGTTTCTCTGGCCGCCTTCAGGCTTGTCCCCTTGAAGATGCTTCCCTTTGACAACAAGAATGAATTTCAGGTGGTCATAAATATGCCTGAAGGCGCTGCCCTGGAGCAGACAGACGCGGCTCTGCGTGATTTTGAGGAATACTTTTCCACAGTTTCTGAAATAACAACATTTACCAGCTATTCAGGCATGTCTTCTCCTATGGATTTCAACGGCATGGTCAGACGGTATTATGCCAGGGAGGGGGCACACCACGCAGACATCCGGGTTAATTTACTGCCCCGAAAAGAGCGCAGTATTGCCAGCCACACTCTTATTTTGTCCCTGCGCAGAGATCTGGAAGATATAGCCGCAAGGCATGGTGCATCGCTGGAACTGGTGGAGGTTCCGCCTGGACCTCCGGTGCTGGCTACCCTGGTAGCTGAAATATATGCTGAACCTCACAAGACTTATGAGGAAATGATAACAGCGGCAGAGCAGGTTAAACGGATCATGCAGGATAAGGAATTTATCCGGGATGTCGATTACAGCGCGCAGCAGCCCCATGATCGTTATGATTTTGTTCTGGACAGAGAAAAAGCAGCCCTTCACGGCCTTGATGCCAGAGAAGTACTTGGGACCCTGAATATATTTCTCGGGGGAGTTACCCCGGCTGTACTTCACAGCCCATATCAGAGAGAAGTTCTTGAAATACGGGTAGTTCTGCCTTTGGAAAAACGGGCCGGGATATACAATCTGGAGCAGCTGCAGTTAACCTCCCGGACAGGTGAGCTGGTATCCCTGGGGGAACTGGGACGTTTTAAAAAAGTTCCCGCGGACCAAACCATTATGCATAAGAATTTGCGCCGGGTGGTTTATGTTACTGCTGAAATGGCCGGCCAGCCGCCTGGGGAAGCCGTGCTGGACATGAAATCCAGTCTTGCGGAGAATCCTTTGCCGGCGGGATTCAGTCTAAACTGGCGGGGAGAAGGGGAATGGAAGATAACCCTGGATGTGTTCAGGGATCTGGGACTGGCTTTCGGGTTTGCCTTGACAATAATATATCTGCTTTTGATAATTCAGACCGGATCACTGGGATTGCCCCTGCTTATCATGTCTGCCATCCCTCTGACCCTCATGGGCATCATGCCCGGATTTTTTCTTTTGAACCTGATAACTGCCGGGGAAGTGGAAGGTTTTGCCGATCCGGTGTTTTTTACGGCCACGGCTATGATCGGCATGATTGCCCTTGGAGGGATAGTTATACGCAATTCTCTGGTGCTTATCGATTTTATCGGTTCGGCAATAAAAAAAGGTCAGGATTTCACCGAGGCTATCTTGCAAAGCGGAGCTGTAAGGCTCAGGCCCATTGTACTTACCGCCCTGACCACTGCCATAGGAGTCTGGCCCATAACCCGGGATCCTGTGTTTGCGGGTCTGGCCTGGGCACTTATTTTCGGGCTTATTGCCTCAACTATGTTTACCCTGATCTTGATCCCCATAAGTTATTACGTGATTTATAAACCCAAGCCTCAGTCTTCAGGAGAGTGATCCGAATTTGCCGGATCCATCAGAAATCAAATGAGCAGACAATCAGATATAATTGGAAAAATCCTTGAGAACCT
>JAWOGL010000009.1:0-7549 GCA_046496945.1 Desulfonatronovibrio sp. | reverse complement strand
TGGACAAGTCTTTTTCTCTGGTATGCTTGAACAGAAACTCGCGTAAAGGATCTTCTGCGTTGCTCAGGGCTTCTCTGTAGTCTATATCTTCATTAAGGTAAGGCTGCAGAGCGTTGTCATTGATTTGCTTGCCTACCGGAGACATGATGGCCACTGTCAGGAAAATGGCCAGGGCGGCCAGAACCTGATTTGGGGGCATCTGCTGGGTGCCCATGGCATGGCGGATAAAGGAGAAAACAATAACCAGCCTGGTGAAGCTGGTGGCCGTCAAAACTATGGCCGGAGCCACAGACAGGACAGTCAACAGAAAAATGATCTCCAGGGTGACTGATACTTTTTCCGGAGAAGCCTGTCCTCCGGAAAATTGCATGGACAGACTGGGGACTATTGGATCCTGGGCCAGGGCCACTACTGGAAAAACCAGTATCAGGCTAGGAATTATCCATATGAGCTTTTTCAGACAGGACGCGGGAAAATTCTTGTTTGTTCTGGTCATCAACCTGGGTCTCCGTTAAGAGGTTTATCTGGGAATCAGTGACTCCCAGTACCAGGTCTTTATTCAAGAAGCGGACCACAACAACACTTTTTTTGGGGCCGATATTCAGCATGCCCATAAGTTTGAGCCGGTTGTTGGCGGCCGGACCGAAGCCCGCCTTATGCCCGTAGCGTTTGAGCAGGTAAAATCCCAGGAAAATGAGACCCAGGAGAATAAACAGGGCAGAGGCCATTTTTACGCCGGCCAGTCCCATGCTGAGTGATCCGTCCAATGTGTTATCCAAGTTGCTTGATCCTTTCAATAGGGCTTATGATGTCAGTAAGCCTGACTCCAAATTTTTCATTGATTACCACCGCTTCCCCCCTGGCCACAAGCTTGCCGTTGACATGAATTTCCAGAGGTTCGCCGGCCAGCTTGTTCAGTTCGATTACCGAGCCCTGGCCCAGCTGCAAAAGCTCGTTTATAAGCAGCTGGGTGCTGCCCAGCTGGGCAGTAACCGTTAAAGGAATATCCAGAATGAATTCCAGCTCTCTTTTCACTCCCTCCGGCTTTTTTTTGGCCTCAGCAGTCATGTTTTTGAATTGAGGTTCCTTGGCTTCAGCACCCAGGGATTTTTCCTGCTTTTCATCCTTTATGCTTTCTTCCTCTTCAGAAGCCAGTGCCGCGGCCCATTCATCAGCTAAAGCCTGATCATCAGCGGGTTCCTCATCCGGAGAGGATTTATCAGAGTCCTGTTCACCTGAATCGTCGGGTTCGTCCTGGTCTGCCAGGGCAGCTGCCCATTCTTCCGCCAGTTTGTCCTGATTTTCAGATTCGTTTTTTTCTTCTTGGCTCATTATTTTTTCCCTTGACTAAAAATTGGTTTTTTCTTCTTTTACTACCTGAAAAGCTGAATTCCCCTTAACAAAACCTGGAATCCCATGAAATTTGACCACGCCCTGTACCTGGGCCTTGAGCAGGTCTTCCTCGTCAGTGTCCAGTACGAGGATGTCTCCCAGTTCCAGGTTGAGCAGCTGTCTTCCGGTTATCTGACTGTGCCCCAGGGTAATATTGACATCAACCGGTATTTCCATAAGCCTTTCCTTGAATCTGGTCAGCCAGGCATGGTCAACTTCCAGTCTTTCTGACTGATAGGAAGCGTAGAGCTTGGACCGGATAGGCTCTATTGTGGCGTAGGGAAGACAGATAACCAGAGAGCCGATGGCGTTTTCCAGTTCCACCTCAAAGCTGACCACCACCACTACATCGCTTGGAGGTACTATGGTGGCAAATTGAGGATTGACTTCAGACCTGGTGAGTTCAATGCCTACTTCGTGGACCGGGCGCCAGGCATCTTCGAGATTGTCCAGGAGCATCTTGGCTACCTTGACTACAATGCTCTGCTCAATGGGAGTAAAATCGCGGCCTTCAATCTTGGGCTGGGTGCCTGCTCCTCCGAAAAAGTTTTCCACCAGGGCGAAGACCAGCCTGGTATCGATGATCATAAGGGCGTTACCGCGCAAAGGGTCAATCTTGAAGATGTTGATGCTTGTAGGAACAGGAAGGGAACGCATGAAATCCCCGAATTTGGACATGTCAATGGAAATGGGATTGACGTCCACCCGTTTGCGCATGGCATTGGCCATGGCATTGGTGGAAAGCCGGGAGAACCGGTCATTAATGATTTCCAGAACAGGCATCCTGCCCCGGATGATCCGGTCCTGGTTGGAAATATCAAAATTAACCACTCCGGAATCTTCATCGGCGATGTCTGTTTCTGTTTCGAGTTCTCCGCCGGTCAGGCCCCTGAGGAGAGCGTCTACTTCATTCTGGTCGAGGATTTTGTTCATGCTGACTTATTGTTAAATATTTGGGAATTTGTTTTATTCAAAATTACTGGACCACAAATTCAGAAAAATAAACCTGGACTACCTTTCCCTTTCCTATAAACTGATTGAGCCGTTCAACTATTTCATTGCGCAGTTGAATCTTTTTGTCCATGCTGTCCAGCTCCGAATATGATTTGCTGGATAAAAGCAGGATTATGGAGTCGCGTACCCTGGGCATGAAGCGCTCAATATCGCCGGCAGCGCCCCCGTCCACCACCTCTACCTGAAGAGTGGTCCGCAGGTATCTCCGGCCCAGGGGATCAGCCAGATTGACTACAAAAGGCTCCAGTTCAATCGTTTTCGTGCTTCGTGGGTCTACGGGTGTTTCTTCAGGACTTTCCTGGTCCTCCTGCGGTCCCATAAAGTAGTTGTATCCCAGGTATCCACCTGCGGACAAAAGTACTAAAACCAGGATCAGAATAACCCATTTGAGCCATTTTCGTTTTTTTTTGCCTGTTTCCGGAGCTGTTTCCTGGTCATTTTTTTTGTCTGGGGGCATGCTGAACTCCAATGAATTTATTTTTCAAATCAATATAAGCTATTCCGGTTTTTTTTTCAATAATGCCAGGCGTCAAATTAATGGCTTGGCACCGGTTTTCAAAAGTATCTCCACCCTTCTGTTCTGAGATCTGCCCCGGGCTGTATCATTGGAAGCCACTGGAAAATTGGGTCCGTAAGCAGAAACTGAAATTTTTTCCCGGCTTACATTGTTGGTTATAAAATATTCAGTGACAGCCATGGCCCTTTCAGCCGCAAATTCGTAATTGTCTTTATTTATGCCCGGGATATTGTCTGTATATCCGGCTATGTTTACAGACGCGGGCCATTCCCTGACCAGTGGAACTATCTGGGAAAGGATCTGCCTGGCCTGGGCATTCAGGCTGGTTCCGGCAGAAGGAAAAAGCAGTTCGCCTGTAAGCATGAGGGCAATTCCTTCATCTCTGGCCAGAATCTTCAGGTTCTCCTCCAGGGTGCTCCTGCTGATTTCAGGAGGCAGAACTTCATTGGGAAACAGCAGGTCCTTGATCCGCTTTTCCTTTTCAATGATTTCCCACGGCTTTTCCAGGAGTTCTTCAAAAATAAGAAATCTGTCCGGCAGTTTTCCAGAGGACCGCGGAGAAAGAAAAGCCACGTCGTCCTGGAAAACAGTGACTATATCCCTGATTATCTCACGGTCCAGGGAGGCCATGCTTAAAAGCAGGATAAAAAAGGTCAGCAAAATAGTCACCATATCCGCAAAGGTGACCATCCACATGGCTTCTATGGGTTTTGATTTCTTTTTTTTTCTGGCCAATATCGTCACCGTTCATTTTGATCTATCTTTTGAAACATGGATCAGGGCCCGGAAGGACCCACGTCAAAGATAAAATCTTTGTACATGAACCTGTCCGGATCTTCGGGATCGGGCATAATCGCCTCATCCACCCTGGCCTGAGCCCATTCGGGGTTGCGTTTGTCCAGAATTATTTCCACCCTGCGGTTATTTCTGCGTCCCTGTTCGGTCCGATTGCTGTATCTGGGCCAGAATCTGCCAAAGGCCTCAACCCTGATGGTACCGGGATCAACATTTTGTTCCAGAAGATATCTGTAAACATTGAGCACTCTGTACAAAGACAACTGCCAGGAGGGGTCAATTGTTGCTTCTTCTGTGATCTCTTCATATTCCTGGCCCAGTTCATCGCGAAGCCCGGCTGTGTGCCCGGTGAGCAGCACCGGATATTCCAGATCCTGCAAAACTGGAATGATTTCATCCAGAAGATTTTCACCTTCCGGGGTCAGGAGAACCTGACCCGGTTGGAACAAGACCTCGGTGTTAATGGAAAATATCTGTACAAACCGGTGTTCCACAAAATTGAGGTCGTCTGTTTTGTCATCCCACAACAAAGGTTTGAGCTGGGCCAGGTCCTCGTCGGGCGGCATGGGACCAGGTTCTATAACCCAGTCCGGTCCTTCATCGGTTAAAACGTCCGGCTTGGCCTGACCCACCCCGAAAGTTCCGGTGATTGACCCCAGCACCAGTTTTACCTTTCTGGGATCGATAAATACTGCAAAGGTAATCAGAAGGACAAAAAAGGTCAGAAGCAGGGTCATGACATCACTGAAGGTGATCAGCCACGGCGCCAGGCCTTCGGGCTTTTTCTCCTTTTTTTTTCTGGCCATAAACTAATCCGTGACTCTCCGGATTTTGGGAGGAAGATAACTGTTGAGCTTTTCTTCAATTATTCTGGGATTTTCTCCCTTGGATATGCAAAGGATTCCTTCAAGCATCATTTCTTTGCCCAGGATCTCTTCCTTGCTTCTGGTTTTAAGCTTTCCAGCCATGGGATTGAACAAAAGATTAGCCAGGATGGCACCGTAAAAGGTAGTGATCAGGGCAACAGCCATGGCAGGACCAATAGCGCTGGGATCATCCAGGGACTGAAGCATCTGCACCAGTCCGATTACCGTGCCGATCATACCCATGGCCGGGGCAAATGCACCCATAACTCCAAGTATTTCCGAACCTGTTTCGTGTCTTTCCTCCAGATAGGAAATTTCCGTCTCCATGATTTCCTGGATGGTCTGCGGTTCCAGGCCGTCCACAGTCAGCTGCAGGCCTTTTTTCAGGTACTGGTCGTCAATATCCTTTAAAATGGGTTCCAGGGACAGAATGCCTTCTCTTCTGGCTTTATTGGCGTAATCCATAAACTGTTCGATTATTACGGAGGGATTGTCCACCCGGGTCATGAAGGTCTGTTTGACAATCCCGATTACGCCCAGGACATGCCCCAGGGGATAATTGACCAGGGTTGCTCCAATGGTTCCTCCGAAAACGATCAGGGCCGCCGGGATATTGATGAAGACCAGGGGGCTTCCTCCAAAGACAATGGCCGAGCCAACCAGTCCGAAGGCGAGAATCAATCCGATTATGGTAGCCAGATCCATACGTTATATCCTGAAAAGTTTAAATTTCACGTGACTGTCTGCCCTGTTGCCGTCTCAGCGCTGCAATTGAAAAAACAGCTTGTCATCAAAAATGGTTGGCCGGGAGCCACGTCTTGGTCCAAGGTTATGCAAAACATTGATAATAAATGAGTTATCGGCACAAAAGCTGTAGAGGTTTAATATTGGAAAGTTCAGGGCGCACAAGACGGAGTGCAGTCCAGTCTTGAACCCAGCAATGACGTGCCCACCCTGACCAGAGTGGCTCCTTCTTCCACCGCCACCTCCAGATCCTGGGACATACCCATGGATAAATGGGGCATGCCAAAGCCCAGCGTTTGTTCCAGATCGCGCTTAAGCCTTCCGGCTCTGGCAAAAAGCTCTCTGGAGTCTTCGGGATTTTCGCTAAACGGCGGCATGACCATGAGTCCGTCCAGTTTTAAATGTTTGAGATCAAGAATGTTCCGGGCCAGATCAGGCAGGTCGTTTTCCCAGACTCCGTACTTTTGTGTTTCTTCAGCCAGATTGACCTGTATCAGGATATGCTGGATCAGATTCAGGCTTTTTGCCTTTTTATGCAAGCCCTGAGCCAGTTTTAAGGTATCCACCGAGTGGACCAGAGAAAATTTTCCTGCCACGTACTTGGCTTTATTGGTCTGCAGGCCTCCAATAAAATGCCATTTAAGTCCGGCTTCGCCGGTTTTTTCCATTTTATCCAGGGCTTCCTGGACATAATTTTCCCCAAAATGAATCTGTCCATTTCCAGCCAGGATTAATATTTTTTCCAGGGGCTGTTTTTTGGAAACCGCCACCAGGGTGACCGGTCTGTCCGGTTCGCTGGATTTTTCAAGGGCCCGGCTGATTCTTTGCCTGGTTTTGTTCAGGTTGGCCGTCAAAATTTTCTGCAGGCCGGGGTTATCTTTACGGGTATTAAACAGGTTCACATTCCACTCCTTGAGGATCAGTGATGTCCATATCCGGGATGGTGCCGTTGTCCGGGCTTAGCCGGGCAAATATCAGGTATCCGGTATGGGCGACCATCCGGTCGTCGGGTCTCAGCCTTTCCGGCACTGGTTTGTATCTTCGCACCAGTATTTCCAGAACCTCTATCGAGGTGAACGGTCCATTTTCAAGGGCGCTTAAAAGCATGCTGACCTGGTTTACAGTGGGCAGCAAAAATCCTATTGGCCCTCCGGGCAAAAGGGCTTCCGGGATATGCTCCAGATAATCCCAGGGAGTGCGTACATCCAGAAATAGGGCGTCCGCTTCTTTCTGGCCAAATCCCTGGCTGATATCTCCGACAATGTTATCGACCCTCTCACCCAGGCCGTTTCTGTACAGGTTGTCCCTGCACAGGGCGGAAAACTCTTCTCTGCGTTCAAATGAATAAACCTGTCCCTGTTCGCCCACAAACCAGGCCAGCGCAGTGGTCAGGGCTCCTGATCCTGATCCGGCCTCGATAACCCGTGAGCCCGGACCGATACCCAGCTTGACAATAATATATCCGATATCCTTGGGATAAATTATCTGGGTCCTGCGCTTGACTGATTTAATCAGGTCATAAAGGGTGGGTTTCAGCACGGTATAGGTTTTGCCCAGATGGGTGTCCAGCCTGCTTCCGAATCCTTTTTCCATGACAGTGTGCATTTGAAGCTGCCCGTCATTGGTGTTAAGGGTTTCCTGAGGATCTAAAACTCTAAAGTAACGCTTGCCCTTTGGGCTGACCAGCATTACCAGTTGACCAGGTTTTATCATGAATGATCTGTTCTCCTTGAGTGTAATTCGCATAATGGCGATATTGCTTTTGAGCTGCCATGGCGTGTTCCCTGGGGGAATTTCAAGTTCACATCTTCAAACAACATGGTAACCTACACATGGCCGTCCTGGATGATATCCGCATGGGCAGTGGACGGCTCTTTCCAGACCAACGCTCCTTTTGAGTGGCTGATTACCTGTCCGGCGGAAGAGATTGCACGTCTGGCGATCGAAGCAGTGCTCGGCAAACGTGGTATCAAAGAAACATTGTTAGCGTCCAGTCATCTGGCGCGGGAGTACAAGATGAATCAAATAGGATGGCTCTGTCTGATAGCGACGACATTGATCTGCGGCACGAGCTCCGGTGGCGAGCTTTTCAAACTCACCAAGAAGAAACGAGCTGAGACCAAAATGGTGGTGGAGGGTTTCCTCTACGTGGACACAGAAGACTTCGACGACTACGGCGGCTGGCGCATGGACACACAATTTGTGCATCTCATGGGGTCGC